>JADBJL010000075.1 GCA_014874455.1 Thermomicrobiaceae bacterium | reverse complement strand
GCTGCCTATGGACACCTGCCGGGGACGTACAATCCGACCGATGGCGACGAGCTCGACGTCATCGTCCTGGCCAGCGGACCACTCCAGACCGGTCAACGGGTTCGGGTGCGGCCGATCGGGGTATTGGTGCGGCCCGACGGCGACCACAAGGTTCTGGCAGTCCGCTGCCACGATCCGCGGTACGGCACCCTCGTCGATCTCCTCCAGGCGCCAGCGGAAGACCTGCAGGCGATCGAGGACTGGTTCGCCGAGTGGGATATCGTGCTGGGATGGGAGAACGCGGAGGTAGCCTGGCACATGATCCGATCCGCGACCGAAGCGCGAGACGAGCTGCGATGAGCGAGCACAGTCCGCTGCGCGTGCTGGTCACCGGAGGAGCCGGCTATATCGGATCGTTCACCGTGCGTGCCTTACAGGAGGCCGGGCACGAGGTGGTCGTGTTCGACAACCTTCGCTACGGCCACCGCGCTGCCGTGCGCTGCCCGCTCATCGTCGGCGAACTGGCCGACCGCGACGCGGTCTTTTCCGCCTTCGCCGAGGGGCGGTTCGATGCCGTCTTCCACCTGGCGGCCTATACCTCGGTGCGCGAGTCGGTCGAGGATCCGGCCAGGTATGTCCGGCACAACATCGGCGGGGCGATTAACCTGCTCGATGCCTGCCTGGCTCACGAGGTGCCCTGGGTCGTGTACTCCTCGACCTCCGAGGTCTACGGCGAAGCCCGCTACCTGCCGCTCGACGAAGAGCACCCGACCGAGCCGGCCAACCCCTACGGTGCGTCCAAGCTGGCAGTCGAAGAGTTCCTGCGCTGGTACGACCACGCCTATGGCCTGCGCTCGATCAGCCTGCGCTACTTCAACGCTGCCGGCGCCGCGTTCGACGGCTCGCTGGGCGAGGATCACCGGCCCGAGGAGCATCTCATCCCCAACGCCATCCGCGGCGCGCTTGGGCTCCAGCCGTTCCGGCTCACCTCGCCGCGGGTGGACACGCCCGACGGCACCACCATCCGCGACTACGTGCACGTCCTCGACCTGGCCGAGGCGCACCTGCTGGCGCTCGACGCCCTGCGCCGCGGTCACCCGACCGACGTGGTTAACCTGGGAAGCGGCGTCGGCTACTCGACCCGGCAGGTGATCGAGCTGGTGCAGCAGATCACCGGTGTCGCGTTCCCGATCGAGCCCGGCGAGCCACGGCCGGGCGAGCCGCCGGTCAAGTACGCCTCCTACGCCAAGGCCGAGCGCGTGCTGGGCTGGCGGCCCCGCTACGGCCTGGAGGAGATCATCCGCAGCGCGGTACTCTGGCACCAGCGGTTCCCGTACGGCTACCCGGAGTGAGCCAGTATGCCCCGATGAGCGTCCGGCTGAAGCGACTCTACCTCCACGGGTTCAAGAGTTTCGCCGCCGCGGTCGAGCTCTGCTTCGACCGCGGCGTCACCGCCATCGTCGGGCCGAACGGCTCGGGGAAGTCCAACATCGCCGACGCGATCCGCTGGGTGCTCGGGGAACAGAGCTACGGAAGCCTGCGCGGCCGGCAAGCGGCCGACGTGATCTTTGCCGGCGGGCCCGGTCGTGCCCCGATGGGCATGGCAGAAGTCAGCCTCACGCTGGAGCAAGAGGGAGAGAGACTCGGGCTGCCCTTCGCTGAGGTCACCGTCACCCGCCGGCTTTTCCGCGACGGTGAGAGTCATTACCTGATCAACGGGAAGCGGGTACGGCTGCGCGACGTGCTCCAGCTCGCCGCCTCGCTGGGGCCGGACTACAGCGTGATCAGCCAGGGGTTGGTCGACGCCGTCCTCAGCCAGCGGCCGGCCGATCGTCGTGGGCTGTTCGAGCAGGCCGCCGGCATCGCCGGCCTGCGGATGCGCCAGGCCGAAGCCGCTGCCAACCTGGCCCAGGCCGAGGCGCACGCTCTCCGCCTCGAAGACCTCCTGCGCGAGCTCGAGCCGCGCCTGCAGGCGCTGGAGCGGGCCGCTCGCCAGGCCGAGGCCGCCATCCGCGTGCGGGATGAGCTCCGCCAGACCTTATCCCAGCTCTATGCCCGGCGGAGCCGGGAGATCATGGCCCGGATCGAGGCGGCGGCCGAAGCTGAGTCCGCCGCGATGGTCGCGGCGTCGGAGGCGCGCGTGGCGGTGGAGCAGGCCGCGCACGCACTGGCGGCTGTCGAGTCAGAGACGTCGGCACTCCGTCGGCGAGTACAAGAGCTGGTGCAGGAGCGCCAGACCCGGCGTTCCGCCCTTCAGGTGACGCTCCACCACATTGAGCTGGCCACCACGAGAGAGTCGTCGTCTCGCCAGCGGCTGGCCGACCTGGAGCGACGCTTCGCCGAACTGGGGAGGGAGGAAGCGGCCCTCGGGCAGGAGCGAGAAGCGATCGAGGCCGAGCGTTCCTCGCTCGAGGAGCAGTTGCGGGAACTCGACCGCGAGCTGGCGGAACTGGAAGCCCAGGCTCGCGCGGTGGAAACCCGGCGTGCGGAGGCCCGCACCGCGCTCCGCGAGTGCGACGAGGCAGAGCGTCGCCTCCAGCCGGAACTGGCTCGCCTGGAAGCCGAGCGGCACCGGCAGGAGCAGGCCCGCGCCGGGCTACTCGCAGAGCGGGAGCACCTCGCGCGTATCCATGCGGAGCGGGACGCCCGCCGCCGAGAGCTGGCTGTTCGCACCAGCCACCTGGAGCAGGCGGGCACGGCCCTCGGCGCACGACTCTTCGACGCTCGACAGGCGCTGGCGATGGCGGGACAAGACCTCGCGGCAAGCCAGGCGGAGCTGGCCCAGGCAGCCGCGGCGCTGTCCGAGCTCGAACGCGAGTTGGCAGCGACGCTCGCCCGTCTGGACGCACTGGAGCAACTGGTGGACTCCGGCGCTGTGGCGGGCGCGGTACGCGCTGTGCTGGACGCTGCCCGCGCAGGCAAGCTGAGCGGCGTGGTCGGCACGCTCGGCAGCCTGATCGAGGTTCCACCGGATCTGGAACTCGCCATCGAGGTCGCCCTCGGCGGCCATGTCCAGGACGTGGTGGTCGAGCGCTGGGCCGACGCCGAGGCGGCCATCGCGTATCTGAAGCGCACCCGGTCGGGCCGGGCCACCTTCCAGCCGCTCGATACGGTGCGCGCCGGTCGCCCACAGCAGGTGCCGCTCGCCGGGCTGGGAGCTGAAGTTATCGGGGTCGCGACCGAGCTGGTACGCTGTGAGCCGGGCGTCGAACCAGTCGTGCGCAGCTTGCTCGGCCGTGTCCTGGTCGTGCGCGACCTGCCGACTGCCCGGGCCATGCTCGACCGGCTGCCGCCCGGCTGGACGATCGTCACCCAGCACGGGGAGATTACCCGGCCCTCGGGCGCGGTCACCGGCGGCTTCCGCGGCCGCGAGCGCGGGCTGCTGGCCCGGGAGCGAGAGCTCCGCGAACTCCGCCGACGTCGCGGGCGGCTGGGCGCCGAGGTCGAGCGCGCGCGCGTGAAGGTTCAGGAGCTGGACGCGACGCATGCCGAGCGGCTAACCCGGCGGCGCGAGTGCGAAGCGGAGCTGGCCCGGCTGGAAGCCGAAGAGCGCGAGCGGCGGCTCGAACTCGAGCTGCAGCGCCAGCGGTTCGCCGAACTCGAGAAGGAGGCCGCGCGCGACCGCGAGCGTGTCGTCGAGCTCGAACGCCAGCTCCAGGCGACCGAGCAACGGCTGCAGGCGATCACCGTCGAGTTCGGCCGCCTGGAAGCCGAACGCCAGCGGCTCGTGGCGACTCGCGCCGCCCAGCAGCGCGAGCTCGAGACGATCGCCGCCGAGCTCGAGTCCGGACGTCTCCAGGTTGCTCGCGCGGATCGAGCAGCAGTGCGGCGGCAACTCGAGGTAGCCGAGCAGCGGCTCGCCCGGCTCGAACAGCAGGCCCAGCGGCTGGCCGAGAGGCGCGAAGTCCTGGCCCGCCAGCGCCTCGAGGCCGAGCAGGAACTCGCCCGGCTGGTCGAAGAACGACAGGCGCGGCGGGAAGACATGCGGCGACAGCGCGCGGAGCTGGCAGAGCTCGAGCAGGAGCACGCTGTGGCAGCCGAGCAGCTCGAAGAACACCTGCAGCGGGAGCGCGCGCAGCGAGATGCCTTGACCGCGCTGGAGCGGCGGCTACGGGAGGCTGAGCGCGCGCTGGATCATTGCCGGATCGAGCGAGGACGTGCCGAGGACGAGCGGGCGCTCTTGTTGGAGCGGGCCGCCTGGGATCTCGCTATCGACGATCCGGCGGCCCTGCCGGAGCAGCTCGCAGCCATCGAAGTCGATCCGAGCGTTCCCTTAGAGGAACTCGAGACACAGAGCGCCAGGCTCCGTGAGCGGTGGCAGCGGCTGGGTCGCTACGGCGAGGAATCAGTCGAGCAGTACCAGCAGGAGAAGGAACGGTACGAGCGGCTCAGCCGGGAACTGGAGGACGTGCGAACCGCCTCTCGGCAACTCCGTGAGACGCTGGAGCATCTCGAACGGGAGATGCGGACTACCTTCAATCGCGCTGTGGAGGATGTCGACCGGGCCTTCCGCAAGACGTTCACCGAGCTCTTCGGAGGCGGCCGAGGACGGCTCATCGGCCCGAACGGCGCTGGCCACGAGGAGGGGATCGAGATCGTGGCTCAGCCGCCGGGGAAACGCCTGCAGAGCTTGCATCTGCTCTCCGGCGGGGAGCGGGCGCTCACTGCGGTCGCCCTGCTCTTCGCCATTCTCAGTGTCCGGCCGGTGCCTTTCTGTGTGCTCGACGAGGTCGACGCTGCCCTCGACGATGCCAACGTGGTTCGTTTCCGCGACATGCTGCGCGCGCTCTCGGAGCACACCCAATTCGTGGTGATCACGCACAACCGGGCGACGATCGAGGGGGCCGCCGTCCTCTACGGCGTCACCATGGGGGAAGACGGCGCGTCGCGCATCCTCTCGCTGCGCCTGCCCTGACCCCCTGGCTGGTCTGACTACCGAGCACGTTACCGAGCACGCGTGGCTCCCCGCCATCGAAGGATCGATCAGTTGTGCCCCCTCGCCTGCCGCGCCGGTCTTCCCGCGCTTCCCTCCCCTCACCGTCGGCTCCCCTCCCGCCAGGCGGGAGAGGGGTGGCGAAGCCGGGGTGAGGGAGGAAAGGGGTGCCCGAAGGGCGGAGTGACGGGGCGCGAGCCGCTCTACAGCGGGCGCTTGGCCGGCATGCCGGGTCGGCGCGGGTACTTCTCCGGCACCGGCCGCTCCAGTCTCACGACGACGATCGTCGTGCCGCGCAGCGCCTCGAGCGGTACCGGCTCGACTGCGACCACTCGCGCCCCGAGGATCTCCAGTGCTCGGCCGGCTCCGGCCAGTTCGCCGTCCACCTCGGCTCCCTTGGGGAAGATGCCCCACCCCCCAGGCCGGCAGAAGGGGAGACAGAGCTCGAGGAGTGCCGGTAGTGGGGCGACCGCCCGGGCGGTCGCGACGTCGAACGCGCCGCGGTAGCGGGGATCGTGCGCCAGCGTCTCCGCCCGGGCGTGGATAGCGCTGACGCCCGAGAGGCCGAGCGCGCGCAGCGCAGCTTCCAGGAACGCGACCTTCTTGCCGGTGGCCTCCACCAGCGTGACCTCGAGCCAGGGTAGGGCGAGCTTCAGCGGGATGCCTGGGATGCCAGCACCGGTGCCGATATCGACCAGCCGGCACGTGTCGCTTGCGCCTGCGCAGGCCCGGCGCACATAGGGCACCAGGGCCAGCGAGTCGGCGAACAGCCGGACTTGCAGCTCGTCCCAGTCGGTGACGGAGGTGAGGTTGACGCGCCGGTTCCACTCGAGGATGAGCTGGCCATAGCGGGCGAAGCTGGCGAGCTGGGAAGAGTCGAGCGGCTCACCGAGCTGCTCGGCGAGCCGCTGGAGGATCTCCATGTCGTCTCTCGAGCGGCCGGTCACCTGATCTGGGGCGCGATCCCGCGGTGCTGCCGAACCAGCGCGACAGCACGGCGCGCGATGCTTTCGGCGTCGATCCCGGCCTGCTTGCGCAGCGAGGCCTGCGAGGCGTGGTCGAAGAAGCGGTCGGGGAGACCGAGGCAGGCGACCGGTATCCTCAGGCCCTCGCGGGCGAAGAGCTCGAGCACGGCGCTGCCGAAGCCGCCGGCGACCTGCGCGTCCTCGACGGTCACCACCAGCCCGGTTCGCCGCGCGGCCTCGAGAATCAACGCCTCGTCGAGCGGCTTGACGAAGCGAGCGTTGATCACGGTGGCCCGCACGCCGGACTCGGCGAGGATCTCGGCGGCCCGCTCCGCCGGCAGCACGGTCGCGCCGATGCCGATGATCGTCAGGTCGTCGCCCTCCCTCAGCAGCTCGCCCTTGCCGATGGGGAGCGGGTGCGGGTCGCCCAGCAGCGGGACGCCGACGCCGGAGCCGCGGGGGTAGCGCAGCGCGATCGGCCCGCCCTCGTAGTCGATGGCGGTCTTCAGCATATGCCGCAGCTCGTCCTCGTCTTTGGGTGCCATGATCACCATGTTCGGGATGCAGCGGAGATAGGCGAAGTCGAAGACACCGTGGTGGGTGCGGCCGTCTTCGCCGACCAGGCCGGCGCGATCCAGCGCGAAGACCACCGGCAGCTTCTGGATGCAGACGTCGTGGATCACCTGGTCGTAGGCCCGCTGCAGGAAGGTCGAGTAGATGGCGGCGACCGGGCGCAGCCCCTGGGTCGCCAGCCCGGCGGCGAAGGTGACAGCGTGCTGCTCGGCGATGCCGACGTCGAAGAAGCGGTCGGGGTGCGCTTTCGCGAAGGGCAAAAGGCCGGTGCCGTCCGGCATGGCAGCGGTGATGGCGACGATACGCTCGTCCTGGTCGGCCAACCGCGTCAGCGTCTCGCCGAAGACATCCTGGTACTTCGGAGGAGACGGGGGCGCCCCAGGCACCTTGATCGTCGCGCTATGGTGCTTGAACGGGTCGTCTTCGGCTGGCTGGTAGCCCTTCCCCTTGACGGTGATGGCGTGCACGAAGACGGGCCCCTTGATCTTCTTGACGAGCTGGAAGGTCTCGATCAGCTCGCGGAGGTTGTGCCCGTCGACCGGGCCGAAGTAGGTGAAGCCGAGTTCCTCCCAGATCATCGTCTGGTAGACGATCTCCTTGAGGCCGTCGAGGAACCGGTGGCTCAGCTCCAGCCAGAGGTCTCCCTGCGGCAGGCGCCTGAGGAGGCGCTCGATTTCGGCCTTGGCCTGGGTATAGCGCGTGTCGGTGCGGATCCGGCTCAGGTACTTCGCCAGTGCCCCGACGTTCGGCGCGATCGACATCTCGTTGTCGTTGAGCACGACGATCAGCGGCACTTGGAGGCTGCCGGCGTTGTTGAGCGCCTCGTAGGCCATGCCGCCGGTCAGCGCGCCGTCACCGATCACGGCCACAGTGTGGAACTGCTCTCCCTTGAGCTGGCCGGCGACCGCCATGCCGAGCGCCGCCGAGATCGAGGTGCTGGCGTGCCCGGCACCGAACTGGTCATGCTCGCTCTCCTCGCGCTGGAGAAAGCCGCTCAGCCCGCCTTCCTGGCGGATCGTGTGGAAGCGATCACGCCGTCCGGTGACCAGCTTGTGCGGGTAGGCCTGGTGGCCCACATCCCAGACGATCTTGTCCCGGGGCGAGTCGAACACATAGTGGAGCGCGAGGGTCAGCTCGACCGTGCCGAGGTTCGGCGCGAAATGCCCCCCGGTCTTACCCGCGACCACCTCGATGATCGTCTTGCGGATCTCCTGCGCCAGTTGCTCGAGTTCGGGGATCGTCAGCTTCTTCAAGTCTTCCGGGCTATCGATCTGCTCCAGATACATGGTTCCTCCTCATGGGCTGCCCGCTCTCCCCGAGAGGACAGTGGCGCGAGGCTGGCGCTGATCCTAGCAGCGGCACCAGGTTGCGTCAAATGTGGGTACCCTATTGCTCAGGCTCGCTGGCGGCCGGGAGGTCGATGACGAATGTCGTCCCCTGCCCCGGCTGGCTCTCCACCGCGATCGTCCCGCCGTGAGCCGCTACGATCTCGCGCGTGATGGCGAGCCCGAGCCCGAAGCCACCGGGTCGCTGGCTCTCGCCCTCTGCCGGCTCGACACGGTAGAAGCGCTCGAACAGGCGCGGCAGAGCCTCCGGCGGGATGCCAGGCCCGTTGTCGCTCACCCGGATGCGGACAAACGGCCTGCGATCGGAACCGGTCAGTGCCGGCTGGGCCGTGATCTGCACGCGTATGCCCGGGCCGCCGTGCTCGAGCGCGTTGGCGACGAGGTTGTCGATCGCCTGCTCCAGCAACTCCGGGTCGGCCCGCGCGAAGAGGTCAGGCGCAACGGTCGCGCTCAGCTCGATTCTTCGCGCCTCGGCCGCGAGGCGATGGCGCTCGCCGACCCGCTCTAGCAGGTCACGAAGCCGGACGGGCTGGAGTGCCGGCCGGCGCACGCCACTCTCCAGGCGGGAGAGCTGGAGGAGCTGGCTGAGCAGGCGATCGGCACGCTCGCTCTCCTCAGCGATGGTCGCCAGCGCCTGCTCGCGCTGGCGGGTGTCCTCGATCACGCCCTCGCGGAGTGCCAGCGCATAGCCTTGGATCACCGTCAGCGGGGTACGCAGCTCGTGCGCCACGTTCGCTAACAGGCGCCGCTGGCTCTCCAGCATGGCGCGCAGGCTCGTGGCCATGCTGTTGAAGCTGCGCACGAGTCGGCCGAGCTCGTCGTGGCCTTCGCCAGGGATCGCCTGCTCGAGGTTGCCAGCAGCCATGGCATCGGCGGCCTGGGTCAGGCGCGTGATCGGGCCGGCCAGCGAGCGGCTGACGAGCCAGGTCACTGCCAGCGCGACCAGCAGCCCCAGCCCGGTCGCTGCCGCCAGGGGCAGGAGCAGCCCACGGCCGACCGGCGCTCGGCGCGCAGGAGCCAGCAGCGCGAGCACGGCGCCGTCGGAGCGCGGTACCGGCGCCACCACCAGCCGTTGCCGGTCGACCACGCCAGCGTCGAGCGGTTCGACCCGGCGGCCGCCCACCCGCCCGGCAGCCTGCCGGATAGCTGTGTCGACCACCGGCGAGAGGGGCTCGCCCGGCGCCGAGTCGGCGACGACGTTGCCGTCCCGGCCGACGATGAGGATGCGCGCTCCTAGCCGTTCGGCCTGGCGCGCGAGGAAGCCGTCGAGTGCGGCGGGGCGCGCCGGTGCCTGCTCGAGGAGTACCCCGGCACCTACCGCCAGCGTGAGCGCGAAGCCCTGCAGCCGCTCGCTCTCCAGGCGCTCCTGGAACCGCCGGATCGGCACCGCCGCGAGGAGGGCCGTGGTCACCACCATCAGCAGCGCCACGAGGACGAACCCGGCGAAGATGCGCGATCGCACGCTGGTGAACACGGAGCACTCCTCTTCCAGGAGTCATCCCTGGCCACGTCACGCTCGACGATACCCGTCCCTCGTAACCGCCCGGTCAATGGCCCACCGGCGGCCGGAGCGGGCGGCGAAACCGTTGCTATTGTTCGACGAGCCGGTAGCCGAGACCGCGCACGCCCTCGATGGCCACGCTCGCCCCGGCGAGCTTGTGCCGCAGCCGGTTGACGTGTACGTCTACCGTGCGCGTCTCCGGCTCGTCCTCCCAGCCCCAGACCTGCGCCAGCAGCCGCTCGCGGGTGAAGACGACGCCCGGCCGCGCGGCGAGGGTCGCCAGCAGGTCGAACTCCCGTGGCCGCAGGGGGACGGGCTGGTCACCGATCGTGACCGTCCGCTCGTCGAGCCGGATACGCAGGTTGCCGACCGCCAGCTCGCGCACCAGCGAGGGCAGCCCGGCCGAGCGGCGCAGCGCCGCGCGCACTCTCGCCAGCAACTCGCGAGGCTTGAACGGCTTGGTCACGTAGTCGTCGGCGCCCAGGTCGAGTCCCTCGATCACGTCGCGCTCGTCGTCGAGCGCGGTCAGCATGATGATCGGGGTGGCGTGGCGTGTCCGGATGGCGCGGCAGACGTCGCGCCCGTGAGTGCCTGGGAGCATCAGGTCGAGGATGACGAGGTCAGGTTGCTCCTGGCTGAACAGGCGCAGACCCTCGCGCCCGTCCGGCGCGGTGATCACCTCGTGGCCCTCCCGTGCCAGGAAGATGCGGAGGAGCTCGGCGATGCGCAGGTCGTCCTCGATGACCAGGATGCGTGCCATGGCCGTGCTCAGGGAATCACAGGGCCGTACAGCCGCTCGGCGAGATCGGCGCGCAGCCCGAGCGCAAACGGCTCCGGTGGTGGCGGCTCCGCCACTTGCCGGTCGATCAGGTAGGCCAGGTAGCGTTTGACTGTCCAGGGGTCGACGGGGGCGGAGAGAACGGCCTGCCAGTCGGGGTTGGCGAGAGCCTCAGGCATGCCGGAGCGCAGCGGGTACGTCCGGAAGACGATGTGCGGGAAGGTGGCGGTCAACGCGGGCTCCAGACCGGCAGGGGCGATGATGACGTCCGGTACCGGCTCGAGTGGCACGGCGCCGGCCAGCGGAACGACCTGGACATTCGGGAAGTCGCGGAAGTACCAGCGGAAAGGCTGCTCGAGTGCCGGGTCGATGGCGATGACCAGCCCGTGCCCGCCGGTCGGATCCCGGACGTCGGCCTGGAACGTGGTCACATCGCGGCTGAGCCGGGTGACCCGCTCGACCAGGAGACGGACGCCCGGCGAGGTCGCGCCGGCCGAGAGGAGCTCGCCGGGGCGGACGGTGTTGGTCATGTTCAGCAGCAGGCTGCTCCGCAGCCCGAGCGCCAGCAGCAGGGCGAGCGGAATGGTGAGGAAGAGCGACTGCGGCCTGGCAGCCTGCCGCCAGAGCCAGGCCGTGAGTGTGGCAAGCCCGAGAGCGATGATCAGCAAGGCCAGGAGTCCAGCCAGCCAGGCGGTAACCTGCCCACCAGGCCCGCCCAGCAGGCGACCGAGCAGGCTGAGCAGGGCGAGCAGCAAGGCGATCGCCGAACCGGTCACCGCTACGTCCCAGGGGCTGCGGGCCACCCGCCAGTCGATGGCTGCAAGCGCGGTGTGGAGCCCTACCCCGCCGAGCAGCGCCAGCGGGAGCGCCAGGAGCCCATAGAGCGCCGGCCCCTTGCCGCCGAGGAGCAGCGCGGCGAGCAGCGCCAGTCCCGTCCAGGCCGCGAGCGACGCCAGCGGCTGCGGCAACGGCTCCCCGCTCCGGATGCGCAGCCCGAGGGCACCCGCCAGTGCGGCGAGCGCGAGGAGCGTGGCCGGTAGCTCGTCGGTCGCCAGCAGCACCAGCGGCAGCGGCCAGGCCTCCAGCGGCGCCGCGAGGTGCTCGCGTGCCAGGAGCGAGAGGCTGCCCTCGAGGAAGCCGAACACGCCGCCGGGTCGGCTCAGCAGGGCGGTCGACGTGAGGAGCGCGGTTCCCAGCATGCCGCCGAGGAGTGGGAGCGCGTGCCTCAGCAGTGCCGGCCCACGTTCCCAGAGCCCCCAGAGCGCCAGCGCGACCAGCACGGCCCAGCCGAGCGGGTGAGCCAGTGGTACCAGCGCGGCCGAGACGCCGAGCACGACGGCCGAGCCGTGACCGGGCTTGCGGTCGAAGCGCGTGGCTGCAGCCAGCGTGGCGACGACGGCGAGCAGGAGGAGCGAGCCGCCGTCGAGTCGCGTCGAGAGGGCGGTCAGTGCCGGTGAGAGAGCGACGAGGAGCCCGGCGGCCAGCACGGTGCCGGGGCCGAACCAGGGCCGCAGCCGGGCGACCAGGAGGAGCGTCAGCAACCCGGCCAGCAGTGGCACCAGCCGGATCACGCCGTCACCGGCTCCGAACAGGAAGAGCGCCAGCGCGGCGGCCAGGGCTGGCAGCGGCTGGGCCTGGCCGCCGCTCGAAAGCGCGCCGCCCTGCAGCAGCGCCAGTCCGTCACTGGCGAACTGAGCTTCGGCGGGTGACAGCGGGTAGTTCGTCAGCCCGACCAGCCGGACAAGCAGCGCCAGGCCGAAGAGTCCGCCCCAAAGGATCGCCTCGCGGTCGATCCGCGTCAGGTCGATTCGCCGATCCAGAACAGTGGGCTCAGCTTGCCCGCGTGCCGGAGATGCCTGGGCCACTCCTGTGCTCCTCGTTGTGCTGAGCGGCTGCCGAAGCGACGTCGTGCGCGCCAGCGGAGCCGACGCCGTAGCGGAGGTCGTTGACGTACGGTACGAGATCGTTCCGGATGTAGACCCGGAAGCGGTACGAGCCGATGGTCGCCGGCAGTTCGCGGAAGGCGACGAGCCGGAAGAGCTTCGCCTGCTGCGCCGGGTGCTGGAGCGAGGCGATGCTCGACCAGACGCTGCGCAGCACGTCTGCGGCTGAGTAGGGAGGCGGCTGGTCGGTCTGATAGTTCTGGCGCGCCTCGTTCTTCAGCTCGGGGGCGATAGCGAAACGCCGGTAGGTCTCGTCTTCGGGGAACCACCAGCGCATCGGGTACTCCACGAAGGTGTAGCGAGCCTCGAGTTCTCTCGCCACATCTGGCGGCATATTGCCGAGGTATTCCAGCGAGTAGAGGATGACCGGCGGAGGAGGATCGGGCAGCTCGCGGAGCGTGGTTCCGAAGTAGCGGCGGTTGGTGAACTCGCGCAGGTACCAGTTCATCGGCCACTGCGTGCCGGAGTCGTACCAGACTTCCAGGCCCATCCCGCCGGTCAACTCGTGGGAGAGGGCTTCCAGATCGCGCGTCAGTTGCACCACCTGGGGCGAGGTCTGGACGTAGATCAGCATATCGCGCGGCACGTCGCCCTCGCGGTAGGTCAGCCGCCAGCCGGCGTGGATCTGGAGCAGCGCCAGCCCCAGGCTCAGGGCGGCGCTCATCGTCAGCAGGTGTGGCCGATACCGGCGCTCGGCCGCGACCGTGGCGGCGATCACCGCCAGGACGAGGAGGGGAAGCCAGAGCCAGCGCCAGTGCCCGGCGATCTCCGGCCGGATCGTGCGGACGAGCTGGGGGAAGCCGCTCGTGGTCGCCTGGACGAACGGGCCGGCGCTCGCCCAGGCCATCAGCAGGAACCAGGCGGCCGCCAGCCCGAGGCTTGCGAGCCCGAGGCAGACCGAGAGGCGGCGCTGTCGCTCGTCCCAGCTCGCCCAGGCACGCTCGAGCCGCTCGGCGCCGCTGCCGAGCAACGACGCGGCCAAGAGGGTCAGCGGCAACGTGATGTGCACGATAAGCCAGGGCATCTTCTCGCCGGCCCAGGAGAGCACGGCCAGCATCACCGCTCCCCAGTAGGCCAGCAGGGCCCGGGTGTACCAGCGCCCATCGAGCTCCTGGCCGCGAGCCAGGGCGCGCAGCCCCTGGCCGGCGACGATGCCGATGCCGACCGGGAACAGCAGCGCGGCCAGGTATTCGTACTGCGGCACCAGGAGAAGGTAGTAGAACCAGGGCTGTTCGCCGCGCTGCACGCCGTGTTGCCCCAGCCAGTAGCCGAGCGCGCCGATGGTGCCGCTGGCCAGCCCGCCGAGGTTGGTGAACAGGCTGGTATACAGGAGCGAGAAGAGCGCCAGCCCGAGCCCGGCACCGAGTGCCAGCCCGGTGCGGTCGGCCAGCGCGTCGGCCAGGGCGCGGGCGGTCGTCCCCGGCGGTGCGAGGCCGAGAAGGCCATCGATCCAGCCGCGCTCGGGGTCGCGGATGTGGTCGAGCAGCCAGAGGGAGCCGATGAGGGTGAGCAGGGCGATTCCGAGCGCGCCGACGACGAGCGGGTGCTGGACGAGCGCGAGGAGGTACGACAGGACGGCACCGCGTGTCGGGTTCTGCCAGGGTATCTCGGGGAGCGGCGCCACCCCCAGTTGCGTGAGCCCTGCGGCGAGGAATCCCAACCCGACCAGCCCGGCGCCGAGGATCAGGAACAGCGCCGGGGCCACCCGGTAGGCGATGGCCGCGGCGACGAAGGTGGCCAGGATGAAGAGCGAGACGAAGGTCACCTCGTGGGTGGTCAACATGAAGCCGACCGTGACGCCGCCCGTAACCAGCCAGCGCGACGCTGGTCGCTCGACATAACGCAGAAAGGCGATGAAGAGCAGGAAGGTGCCAGCGAGGGCGAAGATGTCGTGCCGGATGAAGCGGCTGAAGTAGAGGATAGAGGGCGAGACGAGCAGGAGAAACGAGGCGAGGAGGGCGCCCCAACGGCCGAGCAGGCGCTCGCCCCGCAGCAGCGCCGGCAGCAGCACGAGCGCGACGCCGAAGGCGGCGGCCGGCACCCGGGTCACGTAGTCGGTGGCACCGAAGAGCAGGTAGGCCAGGGCATCGAGATGGAAGAGCGCGGGCCCGTGCATCAGCGGGTGGTGGATATACCCCTCGCCTTCCGCGTAGATCCAGGAGTAGTAGGCGTGGAGCGACTCGTCGTGGTGGAGTGCCCGTGAGCCGAGATCCCAGAAGCGGGAGAGCAACGCTGCCAGGCTCAGCGCGGCGTAGAGCAGGATCTCGAGCGATGGCTGGAACGCTCGCGCGCCTAACCCCTGACCGGGTAAGGGCGAGGTCGGTGTCGCCGCGACAGCGGGTGGTGTGGTGACCCGCCCGTTCGGGGCGGCATCCTCGCCAGGAACAGCTCGCCTCGCCCATCGCCTCGTCGACACGGATGCTCGCCCTCGCGCCTGCCGAATCGCCCGCGACGTCTTGTCCTCGACCTGTCGAGCAAGCCGCGGAGTGCGTGTGCCTCAGACGCCGATTCTACCACCCGCCCGGCCCGCACCTTGGACAACATGGTAGGCTCTGTGTGTGGCTCGGCTCGGTGCTGCCGGAGGGCCAGTAATGACCGGCTCGCTTCAGGCTCCTGGAACGCGTTGTACGATCTTCATCGTCTCCGATGGCATCGGCACCACCGCGCAGGCGGCGGTCGAGGCCGCGCTCGTCCAGTTCCCCGGCGTGGAGTTCGACGTCCGCCGCTACCCAGGTGTGCGGACACGCGAGCAGGTACTGGAGATCGTCGAGGAGGCGTCCCGCGTCGATGGGATCATCGTGCACACGATCGTGATCGTCGAGGTGCGGCGGCTGCTCCTACGCGAATGCCGGCAACGGCTGATCGACCACGTCGACCTGCTCGGCCCGCTCCTGGGGCAGATCTCGCAGAAGATCGGGGTGCGCCCGCTGCTGCGGCCCGGCGTCGCGCGCGGGATCGACGCGGAGTATTTCCACCGGGTCGAAGCGATCCAGTATGCCGTGCGCCATGACGACGGGCAGGGGCTGGACACGCTCGACGAGGCGGACATCGTGCTGGTGGGGGTCTCGCGGACGTCGAAGACACCGCTGAGCGTCTACCTCTCGATGTCGGGCTGGAAGGTAGCGAACGTGCCGATCGTGCTCGGCGTGCCGCCGCCGCGACAGCTCGAAGAGATCGACCAGAGCAAGATCGTCGGCCTGGTCATCGATAAGGACGAGCTGGTGCGCATCCGCCAGCACCGGCTGCAAGCGCTCGGTGCCTCGCTCGACGGCGAGTACGCCGATCCGGAGAAGGTGGCCGAGGAGCTCGCGTACTTCCGGCGCATCGCCCGGCGGGGGCGCCCCTGGCCGCTCGTCAACATCACCGGCAAGTCGATCGAGGAGACGGCCAAGGAGGTCATCTCCGTCATCCAGCGCGAGCGCTTCCGCAGCCATGCCGGGGAGGTGGCACCGAGGTGAGCGGCGCCGACGCAGCGGCACGAGGCTGGCCTTCATCGGAAGGCGGTTGTGCCCGGATGGCTGGCAGTCGACCGAGCAGGTGTCAGCCGAGCTTATCTTTGAGTAGAATGAGGGTCGGGTCGGCGGCGAGCGTGAGGAGCGCGGGGCATGCGGGGTCGCACCTGGGGATTCGTGATAGCCGGGATTTTGCTGAGCCTGGTCGGCTGCGTGGTCGGTGGGAGCCTGGTGCTGATCCTGCTCGAGGGTGATTTCTTCGGCGAGGAAGCGCACGTCGCCGAGGTGCCGGTGTACGGCCAGATCGTGATGCGGGGACAGGGCGGGCTGTTCACCGGCTCGGTCGCCAGCGCTGAGGACATCGTCGAGCAGCTCGAGCGGGCGCGGAAGAACCCCGATGCGAAAGCGGTATTGCTCCGCGTGGATAGCCCAGGCGGCAGCGTGAACGCCTCGCGGGAAATCTGGCTCGCAGTGAAGCGGGTGCAGGACGCGGGCAAGCCGGTGGTCGTGTTGTTCGAGGAGACTGCGGCCTCCGGCGGCTACTTCATCAGCGCTCCGGCCGACTACATCGTAGCGATGCCGGACACGATCACCGGCAGCATCGGCGTCATCGCCGTGATCCCGAACCTGGCCGAGCTGTACGACAAGCTGGGCATCGACTACACGGTGATCAAGAGCGGGCCGTACAAGGATATGCTCTCGCCTAACCGGCCGCTGACCGAGGACGAGCGCCGGTTGGTGGAGCAGATCATCGCCGAGGCGTACCAGGAGTTCGTCTCGGTGGTGGCTGAGGGGCGGGGGATGCCGGAAGAGCAGGTACGGCGGCTGGCGGACGGCCGCATCTACACGGGCCGGCAGGCGGAGGAGCTGGGCCTGGTGGACGCGCTGGGGAGCTACCGCGACGCGGTGGCCAAGGCAGGTGAGCTGGCCGGGCTCGGCCCTGAGCCGAAAGTGGTGGAATACCGGCGCGCGCCGAGTTTCTTCGAGCAACTGGCAGGCGCGGTGGCCGCTCGGCTGGGCTTGGAGAGCCTTCCCACCCCCTGGGCCTCGCCCACTCACGTCGAGCTCCGCTACTCGGCCGGGCCGTAGCCGGCGACGAGCAGGTAGGCCGACAGCAGGCCAGCGAGGTTCTCGGCTCGGGCAGGTGCTGCGTACGCGGGCGCATCGGCGCCGCCGGGCTCGCGCTCGAGGTGGCCCCGGTACCTGGCCCGGTTCGTTTCCCACGTCCAGAACAGCCGAGAATCGGTGACCTCGCGCCTCGAGGCCGTCTGGTTGTGCTCGGCCAGGGTGGGAGAGATCAGAAGCTGGAAGACGAGTGGAACCTCGGCCCGACCGCGGGCCAGCATGGCCAGGGCGGCAACCGCATCGCCATCGGCGTGGCCGGCTGAGGTCGACGCCCGGCGGCCCGGCTTCCCGGTGCAGCCAGCTTCTGGGCCGGGCTCTGTGTCAGGGCCCAGACCGTAACCATCCTCGATGCTGCCTGAGACTCGCCCCGGGGTTTTTGGCGCTCCCCGACGTGCAGGTGCGATCTAGGGGAGCGCCAGTGCTGCCTCTTGGCAACGGAGGTATCCCACTGTGCGTGACTCGTCGGACAGGCGATCAGGAGCTCAAGTTGCCGGATGACCGGTTATCGACGCTCGAGCTGCGACACCTCCCCGAATCAGGACATGTGCGTCGAGACATTCTTGCCCTTCGGTTGCGTTGGAGCCTAAATTGTGGTATACTGTGGTACACAAGTTCCACTGTCAGCTTCCTGCTGATCACGCTCGACGCTGGGCGTCGCTGCCGCGGCAGCCTGGCCGCCGGTGCTCGATTCGGGGGCGGAGAGCGGCGCAGGGAGAAGGGCTTGCCTGTCGACCGCGCGGCACGCCGCGGAGCATGCCTCTTGAGCGTCGAAGCGGCTGAGGCCATCTCGTTCGCCAGGGGGAGGTGGATGATGAGTGGCGTCATCTATCTGATTGGGGATGACGAAAGGCTGCTGCCGATGAGCGAGACTCTCCACGAGGATGAGGACTTGCTCCAAAAACTCCTGGCTGAGTATCCCGAGCTACTCGCTGGAGACCAGATCGACCCCGGCCAGCCTCGTCGCTGGCTCCTGGTGAAGCGAGAACTGGGCGTGCCCGGAGAGAGCGGCGGAACCGACCGGTGGTCAGTAGACCATCTCTTCTTGGATCAGGACGGAATCCCAACGCTCGTCGAGGCCAAGCGGAGCGGCAACTCAGAGCTCCGTCGCGAGGTAGTCGGCCAGATGCTGGACTACGCGGCCAACGCCGTGCTCAACTGGTCGGTTGACCGCCTGAGGGAAAAGTTCGAAGCCCGCTGCAAGGAGGAAGGGAAGGATCCAGAGGAAGAGTTGCTCCGTCACTTAGCCGATCCCGAGTCCGACCCCGAACGCTTCTGGCAGGCGGTCAAGACCAACCTGCGGGCGGGACGCATCCGCCTCATGTTCGTCGCCGACCGGATCCCGCCGGAGCTGCAGCGCATCGTCGAGTTCCTCAGCAGGCAAATGCACCCAGCAGAAGTCCTGGCGCTCGAGGTCAAGCAGTATACCGGGCAGGGACAGCGGGCACTCGTGTCGCGCCTGGTGGCGGGCATGAAGTCGGCACCGTCGCAACCAGGGTCAAGGCCCTGGGATCCCCAGCGCTTCGAGCGCGAGCTCGAGAAGACACATGGGTCTGCAGTGGCAGCCGTCTTCCAGCGGATCCACACGTGGGCGACGGAACGCTCGCTGGCACTCGACTTCAGGCGCGGCAAGCTGTACAGCTCCTGCTACCCGACGTTGGCCGTTCCGGGCGGGAGCGTGAAACTCTTCGGTTCCTCGACAGACGGAAGGATCTGGTTCTTGTTCGGGAAGATGCGGGAGATGCCGCCTTTCGATCGGGAGGAAATGCAGCGGAAACTACTGCACCAGCTCAACCAGATCCAGGGCGTGAACATTCCGGAAGATGGCTTCATGCCGGGCAAGTGGACGAGCGTGAAGCTGTCGTTACTCACCCAGCCGGCTACACTCGAACAGTTCCTATCGGTGTTCGATTGGGTCATCGACGAGATTCGGCGCTACGAAGGGACAGCGGCGTAGTGCAGGCTCCGCGCGCCGAGGTGTCGCCCACCACCCTGTGCCGGCCCGTCGGGTCGTGAGCGGCCGGCATCCGCTCTTCGCCTCGCGGGCGAGCGACGCGGCAATGCCTGGCCTCACGGCTCGAGCTTGCGCCACCAGGCGGGGACGGCGTAGGGGTCTTCCTCGCCGTAAGCGAAGCCAGCCCACTCCACCAGCCCGCTCTGGCGCAGAAGCTGGGGGATCACCTGCCCGTGCACGACCATCTTGGCCAGCTCGCGGTCGGCCTCCGGCCAGCGGCGCAGCGCCTCCTCGTACGCCTGGCGGGTCGGCTCGTCGAGCTGCATCGCCTCGATGAACTGCACCGTCGTGAACTCTTCGGCGTCGATCCGCCGGATCAGTGCCACGATGTACGGCCACAGAAAGTCGGCGACCTCCTCGATCGGGTCGCCGATCGGATGGCGCATGGCTCGGTACCCCCTCCGCGCTGTTGTCTGGCAGGTACCCATCAGACCCTCGGCCCAGCATCGTCCCCGCGCTGCGGCCAGGCCGCCCTGGCCGAGCAGTCGCTCCTGCCTCTTCCTCCACTCGGAACTAGTCGGACGAACCGGCCGGCGCCCCGGCACGGGTGACCGCCCGCCGATCCTCCAAGAACGCTGAGAGGAGCTCGATCGGCACCGGGAAGACGACCGTACTGTTGCGCTCGCTCGCGATCTCGGTCAGTGTCTGCAGGTACCGGAGCTGCAACGCCCCAGGCACGGTCGCCAGCACCCGTGCTGCCTCAGCGAGCTGGTTGGCCGCCGCGAACTCGCCCTCGGCGTGGATGATCTTGGCCCGCTTCTCGCGCTCCGCCTCGGCCTGGCGCGCCATCGCCCGCTGCATCGTGTCGGGCAACTCCACGTCCTTGACCTCGACGATGCTGACCTTGATGCCCCAGGGCTCGGTCTGCTCGTCGATGATCTCCTGCAGCTTCTGGTTGATCTTCTCTCGCTCAGCCAAGAGCTCGTCGAGTTCCACCTGCCCCAGCACGCTGCGCAGCGTGGTCTGGGCGATCTGTGAGGTCGCCCGGATGTAGTCGGCCACGTTCACCACCGAGGCGTTCGGATCGACCACCCGGAAATAGGCGACGGCGTTGACCCGGATGGTCACGTTGTCGCGGGTGATGACCTCCTGCACCGGGATGTCCATGGTGAGCGTCCGCAGATCGACCTTGACCATGCGCTCGACGAACGGGATCAGCAGAATGATGCCTGGCCCCCGCGGGCCGACCAGGCGGCCAAGCCGGAAGACGACGCCCCGCTCGTACTCCTGCACGATCTTGATCGCTGAGGTCAGCACCATGAGGACGAAGAGGACGACGACCGCGAAGATAATCAAGCTCGGGTTCATCAACGCACCCCTTTCCTTCAGGCGACGTCCGCCGGGCGCGCTGCTGAGCGCGCCCGGCACCGCGTGGATCGCATGCCTATCACGGCGCAGGGTTGCCGCGCCGGGTGATGGATGCGAGCGGTCGCAGCACGCCCTCGCCGCGCCGTGCCTGCTCGCCGGCGACGGCCTCCACTTCTCCCGGTGCGACCGGGGTGACGGTCAGCCGCAGACCGTCCACCCGGACCACCCGGACGAGGTGGCCCTCCGGGATGCGGCCAGCGTCGCTGCGAGCCCGCCAGAGTTCGCCCTCGACGAACACCATCCCCTCCGGGTCGAGGGCCCGGCGCACCACCCCGATGGCACCGATCAGCCCTTCTCTGCCCGTGGCCGGCCGCCGCGCGTGAGCGCGAGCGACCAGCGTGATGACGATGAGGAACGAGAGGCTGACCAGCGCGGTCACCGTCAGGATGACGGCTCGCGAGATCTGGAAGACCGGGCTGACCGGCGACTGCATCAGCAGGAAGGAACCGAGAGCGAACGAGATGATGCCGCCGACAGTGAGCACGCCGTGCGTCGGCAGGTAGAGGTCGGCGATGAAGAGGATGAAGCCGAAGGCCATCAGCAGGACGCCGGCCCAGTTGACGTCGAGGTTCCCCAGCGCGAACAGTCCGAGCAGCAGGAAGATACCGCCGACCACGCCTGGCAGGACGGAACCGGGGTTGGCGAGTTCCAGGAAGATCCCGAGCAAGCCCAGGCTGAGGAGGATGTACGCGACGTTCGGATCGCTCAGGATCTGGAAGAACTCCTCGACCAGGTTCATGTGGACGGGCACGATCTCGGCGCCCCGCGTCCGGAGCGTCACCTCACCGGCCATGGTGGTCACGGTTCGCCCGTCGACCTGCTCGAGCAGGTCGCCCAGGCTGGGGGCGACAATGTCGATCACGCCCATCTGGAGCGCCTGCTCGGCCGTGATGTTCACGGCCTCGCGCACGGCCTGCTCCGCCCAGTCGGCGTTGCGCCCGCGGAGCTCGGCCAGCGCTCTGATCTTGGCTACCGCGTCGTTGACGACCTTTCTCTGCATCGTGTCGTCTGGCTGCACGGGCTGCCCCTCCTGCCCGAGGAGGACAGGGCTCGCCGAGCCGATGTTCGTCGCCGGGGCCATGGCGGCGATGTGGGCCGCATAGGTGATGTAGACGCCGGCCGAGGCGGCGCGCGCCCCCGACGGTGCGACGTAGACGATGACCGGTACCTCGCTGGCCAGGATGTCCTGGATGATGTCGTCCATGGCCGAGCTGAGGCCGCCGGGCGTGTTCATCCGGATCACCACGGCCTCGTCGCCGGCCTGCTCTGCCTCGCGGATGCCACGGTGGACGTAGTTGGCCATCACCGGAGTGATGGCACCGTCGACCTCGATGAGACGCACGCGCGGGGTGCTGCCGAGCGCCGTACCGGCGAGCAGCCAGGCCAGCCCGCAAACGACCAGGAGTACGGCGAGCACGCGCCTGAGGGGAGGGATGCCTGTGGCTGCGCTCGTGTTCATCTCGACCCGCCGTTCGCTCGTACGATAAGTATATACCCGGCAGGCCTTTCTCGCGGCGCGTGCGACGTGCCTAGGTGACGAAGACCTGTGACCCCTGCGGTGTCTTGACCACGTTGATCCGGGTGGGGAACTGGTCTTTCAGCTCGTCGATGTGGGTAATCACGAGGATCATCTTAAACTCGTCCTCGATGGCCCGGATCGCCTGCACGAGACCCTCGCGCCCTTTCGCGTCCTGAGTGCCGAATCCCTCGTCGATGACCAGCAGCTCCAGCCGGGTGCCGGCCCGGTGCGCCAGCAGCATGCTCAGCGCGACGCGGATAGCGAAGTTGATGCGGAACATCTCCCCGCCGCTGTAGAGCTCGTATGGCCGCCGGCCGGCCTCGTCGCTGATGACGATGTCGAGCGTCTCGATCAGACCGTCACCGCTCCGGCGCTGGCGCTGGGTGCGGAACTCCAAGTGCATGGCGTTGCCCGGCATCCGGGCGAGGAGCGCATTAGCCCGTTCCTCAAGTTCCGGGACGATGCTCTCGATGATCATCGCCTGGATCCCGCCTTTGCCGAAGGCGGTGACCAGTTCCTCGTAGATCCCTTTCTCGGCGAGGAGCCGCTGGCGCTGCGCTTCGAGCTCGCTGGCGTAGGCGCGCTGCGCGTACGCGTCCTCGAGCCGCTGCTGCGCTCGGCCCAGCGCCGCCTGCTCGTCGTGGAGCGCCTGCTCGGTTTCCTGGATCCTGGCCTGGAGCTGGTCGTGCTGTTCGCGCAGGGGAGCTGCCCGCTCGATCTGGCCCTGGAGTGCCTCGATCTCGCGGCGCAGCCGTTCGAGCTCCGCGCGGTCGGTCGCGAGCTGCTCCTCCAGCGACGCGAGCTGCCGGCGCTCGAGCTCGGCGGCGAGTGAGGCCTGCTGGAGCGCCTGGTACTCCTGTTCGGCACCGGCCACCTGCTCCAGCTCCTGGGTGAGCCGCCGCTCCTCGCGCTCGTCGTAGGGGATGGCGGCGAGCTTCTGGCGCACGCTCTCCAGCTCGGCACGGAGCTCGGCTCCCGGCAGGCCCCGCTCGAGTGCCTCCGCCAGCTCCTGGCGCTTGGCCAGGTAACGGTCGAGTTCGACTCGTCGCTCGGCCAGGCCAGCGAGCTGCGTCTCGACCCTGGCCAGTTCCTGGCGCAGGTGGTCGCGCTGCGCACGCGAGTGCTGGAGTCGCTTTAGCTCCATCTCGCGCTGCCCGCGCTCGGCATCGATGCGCTCGATCTCCGCCCGCCTGGCGCGGAACGCGTCGCCGAGTGCCCGGCCCTCGGCCTCGATTTCGGCCTTCAGCCGGCCTCGCTCGTGCTCGGCCAGCGGCCGCAGGCAGACCGGGCAGGCTGCGTCGATCGCGTCGAGCCGGTCGATCTTCTCCTTGAGTTCCTGCATCTGTTCTTTGAGCCGCCGGCGCTCGGCCTGGAGCTCGCCGCGGCGGCTCTGGAGCTCCTGGAGGTGCGCCTGGAGCTGCTGCATCTGGCCGTCGAGGTCGCCGAGCGATCCCAGCGCCTGAGCCAGCCGGTCGCGTTCTCCTTCCAGGGCCGGGAGCCGCGCCAGTTCCCGCTCGCACCGCTCGATCTGCTGTATGCAGGCGTGGAGCTCGCGCTCGACGCAGTGCACTTCCCGCTGGATCCCGTCTTCCAGACGACGCTCAGCCGCGAGCAGGGCTTGCCGCTCCCGCAGCCGCTGATTCAAGTCGTCCATCGCTCGGCGAAGCTGCTGCCAGCGCTCGAAGCGCGCTGTGATCTCGCCAGCACGAGCTAGTACAGCCTCATGACCGCGGACGCGCTGGCAGAGCTCGGCCTGCTGGCGCTCGCGTTCCCGGATGTGCGATCCGAGGCGCTCCACCTGGCGGGTGTGCTGTTCGACGGTACGCTCGGCCACCGCGAGGAGGTCGAGGCTCCGGACGACCTCGTCGCGGCGCTGGCGGAGGTCATCGAGTTGGGCGCGCAGCCGCTCGACCCGGCTGCGTCGTTCGCTGACCTCAGCCTCGAGCTGGGGCAGGGTCTCGAGGTAGCTCGCGATCTCCTCCAGATCGCGCTCGATGACGAGGATCTCCTGCTCGCAGCGCCGTCGCTCCTCGCGGGCCAGCCGCTCGTACTGGTCGTACTCGCCCAGGTTCAGGATCTCGCCGAGCACCCGCTTGCGCTCGGCCGGTGTCTTGGTGGTGAACTCGTCGGCCCGGTTCTGCAGGATGAAGGCGGAGTTGA
The DNA here is from genome assembly GCA_014874455.1 of Thermomicrobiaceae bacterium. Classification (GTDB taxonomy): domain Bacteria; phylum Chloroflexota; class Chloroflexia; order Thermomicrobiales; family Thermomicrobiaceae; genus Thermalbibacter. The sequence goes on along the minus strand of JADBJL010000075.1, from coordinate 42,525 downwards.
TGAACGTCTCGTAGTCGATGCCCAGGAGCCGGTCGATCACGCTCTGCGTCTGGCGCACGCTGTTTCCGGTGAGCACGCGCCACTGCTCGCCGTCGCGGGCGTGCAGCTCGAGCAGGAGCCGACCTGAGCTTCCCGGAGCAGCGATGGTGCGCTTGCGGATGACCCGGTACTCCTGGCGGTTGAGGAGAAACGAGAACTCGACCCACATCTCCTGGCCGCCCAGCGAGAGCAGCTCATGGTCGGCGTTGCTGCGCGCCTTTCCCCACAGCGCCCAGGTGATCGCATCGAGCAGGGCCGACTTCCCGGCGCCGTTCTCGCCGGACAGGCAGGCCAGCCGGATACCCTGAAAGTCGAGCTCCACCGGCTCGCGGTAGCACAGGAACTGGCTCAGGCTCAAGCGAGTCGGGATCATGGTCGTCCTCGCGAATCCGCCCGGTTGTGCTCCAGACAGTATACTCACAGTCATGGGCAGAACGCGCCAAGCTCGACGGTGATGCAGGGAGGGATCGATCGTGCACCGTGCGCGACATCGCGAGCGCGGCCGCGAGCTTCGTCTTCCTCTGTGCGGTGCCTGAGCAGTACTCGGTGGTGGAGGATTCTGGGATGAGCCGGAACCGGAGGCGAGAGTCACAACGCCCACGTCATCGCCGCGAGGACTCGCCTGCGGCCGATGCGACGGCATCTGAGGCGCGACCGGTGACAGAGCGACCGGAGCATGGGGAGGAAAAGGCGGAAGCGCGCGAGGGTGAGGAACTGATCGAGGTTCTCGAGCCGGAGCTGGTGGAGGCGGTGGAAGAAGAAGTGGAAGCGGCTGAAGCCGAGGCCGAAGAGGAGGAAGCAGGGGAAGAAGAGGGGCTGATCGAGGCGGCCGAGGCGGAGGCGTTGGAAGCGATCCCGGGAGAGCCAGAACTGGAAGCTCTCCTCCGCGAAGAGCCGGCTGCGGTCAGCGATCCGCTCCGCGTCTACCTGCGCGAGATCGCCGAGGCGCCGCTGCTGACGCCCGAAGAGGAGATCGAGCTGGCGAAGCGGATCGAGGCGGGCGACATGGAGGCGCTGCAGCGGTTCGTGCGCGCCAACCTGCGCCTGGTCGTCAGTATCGCCAAGCGCTACGTCGGCCGCGGCCTGTCGCTGTTGGATCTGATCCAGGAGGGCAACATCGGGCTGATGCGCGCGGTCGAGAAGTTCGATTGGCGACGTGGCTACCGGTTCAGTACCTACGCGACCTGGTGGATCCGGCAGGCGATCACCCGGGCCATCGCCGATCAGGGCCGCACCATCCGCCTGCCCGTCCACATGACCGATAGCATCACGCGCTACCACCGAATCATGACCCAGCTCTCCCAAGAGCTGGGTCGTCCGCCACGGCCTGAGGAGATTGCCGAGGCCCTCAGCGTCCAGCCCGAGAAGATCGCGCAGATCGTTCGCGCAGCCCAGCGCACGGTCTCGCTCGATCGCCCGTTGACGGAAGAAGACGAGACGAGCCTGGGTGACTTGATCGCCGACGAGGTCTCCCAATCACCGGAAGAGGTCGCTGAGGAGTCCTTGATGCGGCGCGATATCCTCGAAGCGCTCGAAGTGCTGAGCCCGCGCGAACGGCTGGTGTTACAGCTCAGGTTCGGCTTGACCGACGGCCAGCCGAGGACACTCGCCGAAGTCGGCACGATGCTCAACATCAGTCGTGAGCGGGTGAGGCAAATCGAGAACGAGGCGCTGCGCAAGCTTCGGCGGATTGCCCGTGAACGACTCGCGGAGTACTATGCGAGCACCTGATCCGGGTACGGCTCACTCCGTAGGGCGCTGTCGGCGTCCGCCGCCTCTGCGGGGAACCCCGGCCCTCGCAGGCGGCGAGATCGACTCATAGGCGATGCCACACGCGCTGCTGATCGCTGCCATCGTCGTCCTGATTCTCGCGAACGCGCTGTTCGTCGCGGCAGAGTTTGCCCTCGTCACCGCTCGACGGACACGGATCGAGCAGCTCGCAGCGCAGGGCAACCGGCTGGCGCGTCACGTCCTCCGCTTTATGGACGACCCGAACCTCTTCATCTCAGCGGCTCAGGTCGGTATCACGATGGCCAGCCTGGGCCTCGGCTGGCTCGGCGAGCCGGCCCTCGCGACGCTCTTCCGGCGGCTGTTCAGCGAGTTGCCTGAACAATGGCACCGCCTGGCTTCCCATACGCTCGCGTTCATGCTGGCCTTTGGCCTGATCACGCTGCTCCACATCGTCTTCGGGGAGCAAGTGCCGAAGATGGTCGCCATCCAGCGGGCCGAGGGAACCGTCCTGCTGACCGCCGGGCTGATGCGCTTGATCTCTTGGGTCTTTCGACCGGTCATCTTCGTCATCTACTGGATGACGGAGCTAACGTTGCGGCCACTGGGCCTGCGCTACGAGAGCGAGCGCCACCTGGTCTACACCGTCGAAGAGCTGGAGATGCTGGTCGAAACCAGCGCTGAGCGCGGCGAGCTCGAGTCGAGCGAGCGTGAGCTGATCCACCGGGTACTGCTTTTCAGCGATCTCACGGTGTACCAGATCATGGTGCCCCGGACGGAGATGATCGCGCTTCCGATCACCGTCAGCGTGCCCGAACTCGTACGCACCATCGCGCAGGAAGGCCGCTCGCGCTATCCGGTCTACGAGGGGACGCTCGATCAGATCGTCGGGGTTCTGCACGTGAAGGATCTGTTCTCAGCGATGCGCGATGGCTGCCTACCGGCCCAACTCGACCTGCGGTGTCTCCTGCGCCAGCCGTTGACGGTGCCGGAGAGCCTGCCCGTCGGTGAGCTGCTGCGCTCGATGCAGTCGCGTCGGATCCACGTCGCGATCGTGATCGACGAGTTCGGCGGTACGGCTGGGCTGGTCACGCTCGAGGACATCGTCGAGCGCCTGATCGGCGAGATCCAGGACGAGTTCGAGCGTCCTGAGGCCGATGTCGAGGTGCTCGCCGACGGCGATGTCCTGATCAACGGGCTGATGCTGATCGACGAGGTCAACGAGCGCTTCGGCCTCGATATCGACGACCCCAACTTCGACACCATCGGTGGCTATGTTTTCGGCCGTCTCGGCCGCAAGCCAGAAATCGGCGACGCGGTCACAGTGGGCACCTACACCTTTCGCGTCGAGGCCCTCGATGGCCTGCGCATTTCCCGCCTTCGGCTCATTCCTCCTCACGAGGCCGAGTCGCCACCGACCGGAGCGACGACACCGGGCGAATAGGCGTTGATCACCGGTGTCGACTGCTCACCGAGGATCCAGTCGAGCAACGCCATCCGCAGGTAGAGACCGTGCCGGGCCTGGCGGAAATACGCCGCGCGCGGGTCGCTATCGACAGCCGGATGGATCTCGTCGACTCGCGGCAGCGGGTGCAGCAGGACGCCCCTTGGGTTGAAGCGACTCATAAACGCAGGGTCGATCACGTACCGGCCGCGCGCCGCCTCGTACTCAGCTACATCGCTGAAGCGCTCGCGCTGGATGCGGGTCTGGTAAACCACGTCGAGCGAGGGGGCAAGGGTTTCGAGGTCGTCCGACTCAGTCACGCGCAGTCCTGCCGCGACGAGCGCCAGCCGGAGTTCATCGCTCATCCGTGCCGTCGGCGGTGAGACCAGGAAGACTTCGGTATCGCGCGTCTGTGCGAGGAGCCGGGCAAGCGAGCGGGCCGCCCGGCCGTAGCGGAGATCCCCGACGAGGGCGATGCGCAGCCCATCGATCCGGCCGAGTTCCTTCCAGATGGTGTACAGGTCGAGGAGCGCTTGCGTTGGGTGCTCATTGCCGCCGTCGCCCGCGTTGATCACCGGGACATCGACCACGGCAGCCGCGCGGGCTGCAGCGCCGGACTGGGGGTGGCGAATGACGAGCAGATCGGCATACCCGGCGACGATGCGCGCGGTGTCCTCGATCGTCTCGCCTTTCACGGCCGAGGAGGTGGCACTGGCGTACTCTGCCGAGATGACCCCGCCACCCAGGCGGGTCATGGCTGCCTCGAAGCTGAGCCGCGTGCGGGTGCTTGGCTCGAAGAAGAGCGTGGCCATCAACTTGCCGTGAAGCCGGCTGCTGAAGCCCGAGCGCGCGGTCGATCGCATCGACTCGGCACGCTCGAACAGCTCGAGCACGAACGACCGGTCGAACTGCCGCACCTCCAGGATGTGCCTGGGAATCGGCATCGAAAACACCTCCTCGGTGACTCACTGTGCCAGGATCAGGCAGCTCCGTTCAACCGCGACGCAACCGCCCGGTGACCGCGCGCCGTCCACTACCGCATGTTCGGGAGCGCCCCGTGAGGAACCCAGGGCTGATGATAGCGCAACGGGAGGAGCGATGCCAAGTCGAGGGGGTGCGTTCGTACAGCTTGTTTCACCATCGCCTGGGGAAAGGTGGCAGATGGGCGGGCACGGCTGTCCGCACCAGGTTTTGGGCCGGTGGAACTGCTCACGCTGAGTGAACCAAAGCGATCGCCGAAGCTGTGTCGCCGTGCGGGGAATAGAAATGCCTGTTCCGAGTTTGCTGGTATGCTAGAGGCGTTGCGGCAGCGCCGCAACGGTGGGCGCGGTTCGAGCGTTCTAGACAGTAAGTAGCACTATCGTCGTTGCCCGTCGGTGCCGATATTCTGGGCAGGTGGCCGGTGTCGCTCCGGGTATAGGTGAGTCGGCATGGCGCGGAGTTTCCGTATCGGGAATATCGGTGGCGTCGAGGTGCGAGCGCACCCCACGGTGGCCATCGCGCTGTTGTGGGTGTTCTGGCACTGGAGCCGGCAAGCGCACGACCCGTACGTGGGCGCGCTGTTCGGTGGCTTCCTGCTGCTTGCGATCTTCGTCAGCGTTGCCGGCCACGAGCTCGCCCACTCGTTCCTGGCCCGGCGCTACGGGCTCGAGGTGAGAGACATCACGCTGTTGCCGATCGGCGGAGTGACGCGGATCGAGCAGTTCCCGCTGCCGCCGCGCCGCGAGGCGATGGTGGCTCTGGCTGGCCCGGTGCTCAACCTGGTGGTGGCGGCCGGCCTGACGCCCGTGTTGCTGAGCGCGCTCCTCTGGCGCGGCGCGCGCAGCCCGCTCGACCTGCTCCTCGTCGCGCGCGAGACGAGCCCGAGTAGCCTGCTGCTCCTCGTCTGGCTCGCCAATGTGCTGCTGGCGCTCTTCAACTTGCTGCCTGCCTTCCCGATGGACGGCGGGCGTGTCCTGCGTGCCTGGCTGAGCTGGATGAGCGACCGGCTCGTGGCGACCCGCATCGCGGTCTCACTAGGGTATCTCTTGGCGCTCGCCCTGCTGGTGGCTGGCATTGTTCTCCGTGACTTGATGCTCCCGCTGCTGGCACTGTTCTTGCTGGGTGCCGCCACGGTCGAGACGCGGCTGATCGAGCTGGAAGACGCGATGCGGCGGCTTCCGGTCGGCCAGTTCGCCGTCTGGGACATGGGGGGCGTGGGGCCGGATCAGGAACTCAGCTACGCGCTGCGTGGCGGGCCCAGGGACGTGGCGGTCGTCAGCGGTGGCCGAGTCGTCGGCATGCTCTGGCGCGAGGACATCCTCCGCAATGTGCGCAGTGGCGACAATAGGCTCGTGCGGGAAGTCATGGATCCCACGGTCGTCACCGTAGATGTCGATACTTCGGTCTACGATGCTCACCAGCGGATGCTGGCGAGCGGTCACCCATCGATTCCGGTCGTGGAAAACGGGCGCTATCGCGGCATCTTCACCGCCGATCGACTTGTCCATGTCTACCGCTACCTGCAGGAAGGCCGCCGACCCCGCGCCCGTTATCTGGTGGTCGCGGAGGCACTCGGATTGATTGGTCGCTGAAACGTGACGGATGCCGCTGCCGCCGTTGCGCTGAGGGGCGAGACGCGGGTGGAGGCCGAGCGCGCGGGCCGGTCGGCGGTCGACTCGGGCCGAAGAGACGCGAAGGAAGGTGCATGATGTCGACGAGTCGCTGGGATCCGTGGGGCGAGTTGCTCCCGCTGCGGGAACTGATGGATCAGCTCTTCCGAGAGAGCATGATCCGGCCCAGACCGCCTGGGATGGTCAGTGGCATCGGCGTGCCAGTCGATCTCGCCGAGACCGATGACGCCTACATCGTGATGGCGGTCATCCCCGGTGCCCGGCCGGAGGACGTTCAGATTCAGATCACGGGCGACACGCTACAACTCAGCGGCGAAGTCAAAGAGCCGGATCTGGACGGAACGTGGCTTGCGCGCGAGCGGCGCTACGGCAGTTTCCGGCGCGTGCTCGCGCTGCCTGGCCCGGTGCGGGCCGACGATGCCGAGGCAGAGTTCGTCAACGGCGTACTCGTCGTCCGGCTACCGAAAGCATCAGTAAGCCGAAGCCGCCAGATCCCGATCCGCACGGTGAGCTGACCTCGGCAGCGAAGCGTCGATCACTTCCGTCCCCTCGGCTGCCACCCCCGGCCCGCAGGTGCTTTCCCGGGCGGGCTTCAGTGCCTGGCGCTGCCGGCACGTCCGGAGTGGGCGGAACTGGTTCCCTCTGGGAGCGGCAGGCATCGACGGCCGCGAGCCTGGGGTTCACGACCCCGCGATCCGCGTCTGCCCGCCGCTGATCTCGCTCACGATGTCCTCGCGCCACGCGCCGATCCGCCGATACTTGTGGTACCGGGCATCGAGCAGGGCGTGGATGCCCTCGGAAAGCCAGCGATCGAGCAGCTCCTGGAGGTGTCGCTCCACCGCGTCACCGACTCGCTGGATCACCTGAGCGGGAGCCTCGTGAGCCGGGTCAGGCTCGGGTACGATCTCGTCGACGATGCCGAAGCTCTGGAGATCGGCCGCCGTGATCCGCATCGTCTCCGCTGCTTCTGGCGCGCGGGCCGCGTCGCGCCAGAGGATAGAGGCGCAGGCCTCGGGGGAGGCGACGGCGTAGATGGCGTTCTCGAGCATCAAGATCCGGTCGGCAACGCCCAAGGCGAGCGCGCCGCCGCTGCCGCCTTCGCCGATCACCACGCTGACGATCGGCACCTCGAGCGCGGCCATCGCTGCTAGGTTCTCGGCGATGGCGAGCGCCTGGCCGCGCTCCTCGGAAGCGACACCAGGGTCGGCGGCCGGCGTGTCGATGAAGGTGAGGAGCGGCAGGCGGAAGCGCTCGGCCAGGCGCATCAGCCGGAGTGCCTTCCGATAGCCCTCGGGGCGAGGCATGCCGAAGTTCCGGCGCAGGTTATCTCGGGTGGAACTCCCCTTCTGATGCCCGATCGCCATCAGTGCACGGCCGCGGAAGCGGCCGATGCCGCCGACGATCGCCGGGTCGTCGGCGAAGTGGCGATCCCCGTGCAGCTCGACGAAGTCGTGGAGCAGCTCGGTGAGGTAGTCGAGCGTATGCGGACGGGCTGGATGGCGCGCGAGCACGACGCGCTCCCACGCGGTTCGCGAGGTCATCGACGAGACACTCCTTCACGGGTAACCTCGGCCTGGCCAGCCATCGTGACCTCAGGCGAAGCGAGGAGGAGTCCCAGGATCTGGGCGACCCGTTCCGGCAGCTCGCGGCGTGGCACGATGGCGTCGATCATGCCGTGCTCGAGGAGGAACTCCGCGCTTTGGAAGCCCTCCGGCAACTTCTGGCGGGTGATCTGCTCGATGACGCGCGGCCCGGCGAAGCCGATCATCGCGCCCGGCTCGGCGAGGACGACGTCGGCGGTCGTCGCGTAGCTCGCGGTGACACCACCGTAGCAGGGATCGACCAGGATCGCGACGTGTGGCAGTCGCGCTTTCGCCAGGCGAGCGAAGGCGGCGGTCGTCTTCGCCATCTGCAACAGCGAGAAGATACCCTCGTGCATCCGCGCGCCGCCGGAACAGGAAACGGTAACGACCGGTAAGGCGAGCTCGAGAGCCCGCTCGACCAGCCGGGCCAGCTTTTCCCCGAACACTGAGCCCATGCTCGCACCGAGAAAGCCGAACTCGGTCACTGCCAGGGCGGCCGGGATGCCACGGATGGTCGCCTGGCCGGTGACGAGCGCTTCTCGCTCGCCGAGAGCTCGGCTCGTCCGCTCGGCCTTTTCGGCATACGCCTCGCCCATGGCGACGAAGCCGAGCGGATCCGCCGCAGCCAGCTCGGCGTCCCACTCGACGAACGTGTTCGGGTCAACGAGCGTCGCGATCCGCTGGCGGGCGGTCAGCCGGGTATGGTGGCCACAGTGTGGACAGACCCGGAGCAGCCGCTCGAACTCGCGGTAGTAGACCAGCTCGCGACAACGCGAGCACTTGAGCCAGAGCCCGTCCGGGACGGCGGGCCCCTGGTGGAGAGCTGGATCACGTGGCGGTTTTCGACGAAGGAAATGCTGGCGCATCGTCACTATCCTCGTCGCTCACGGTGGCTCGCCAGGCGCTATCATACAGGTATGTCAAGCACCAGGCTGGCACCCGCGAGTAGCGGCACCACGCTCAGCCCGAATCGGTGCAGGGAACGGAGAGGGGGCTCGACATGAACGATGTCGCGGTCATGATCCTCGCAGGGGGCCAGGGAGAGCGGTTGAGTATCCTCTCCAGGCAGCGGGCCAAGCCCGCGGTGCCCTTCGCGGGCAAGTACCGGATCATCGACTTCGCCTTGAGCAACTGCGTCAACTCGGGCCTCTACGATGTCGCCGTCTTGACCCAGTATCGCCCGCATTCCCTCAACGAGCACATCGGTCACGGTCGCCCCTGGGATCTCGACCGGGAGCGCAACGGTGGCGTCCTGATCCTGCAACCGTACCTCGGGCGACGGCAGTCCGGGTGGTACCGCGGCACGGCCGACGCAGTCTACCACAACCTCTTCTACATCACCCGCCGTTCCTACATCGACGTGCTCATCCTGGCCGGAGATCACGTCTACGCGATGGACTATCGCCCGATGATCGAGCTCCATCGCCGGAAGGGCGCCGACGTCACCGTCGCGGTGCAGCCGGTGCGCTGGGAAGAGGCGAGCCGCTTCGGCGTGCTGGCGGTCAACGATGACGACTGGGTCATCGACTTCGAGGAGAAGCCGGCTCGCCCGCGCAGCAACCTGGCGTCGATGGGCATCTATCTCTTCCGGCGTGATGTGCTGCTCGAGCTGTTCTCGGAGCGCTCGCCCGAGACTCCCGAAATGATCGATTTCGGCCAGGATGTCATCCCGTTCTTGATTCCGACCGGGAAGGTGCTGGCCTATCGCTTCGAAGGCTACTGGCAGGACGTCGGCACCATCCAGTCGTACTGGGAGGCCAACATGGCGCTCCTGGAGGATCCGCCAGCGCTGAACCTGTACGACCCGAACTGGCGGATCCTGACCCGCAGCGAGGAGCGGCCGCCGGCCAAGATCATGGAGGGCTCGGTTATCGCCCGGAGCCTCATCTCGAACGGCTGCATCATCGACCGCGGGCGCGTCGAGCACTCAGTGCTCTCCCCGGGAGTGGTCGTACACGAGGGGGCGGTGGTTCGCGATTCGATCGTGATGACCGATAGCGAGATCGGCGCGGGCGCTGTCGTAGACCGCTGCATTATCGACAAGCACGTGAAGATCGGCGCCGGGAGCCGGGTCGGCTACGGCGACGATCTGACGCCGAACTGGCTGGAGCCGACCCGGCTCAACACCGGGATCACGATTGTGGGGCGCAACGCCCGAATACCGCCTGGAGTGACGATTGGCCGCAATGTGCTGATCGGTACCGACGTGACCGAGGCTGACTTCGCTTCGCCGGTGATCCCGAGCGGGGAGTCGGTCAACCCGATGGTGGCGGTGGTCTGGTCGTGAAGGGAGCGAGGTATCCGCGTCCACGCGAACCGCTGCACGGGGTCGACAGCGTGTCGCAAAACATGTTGCAAGGGGAGCTGAGCACGGGTCACCTGGGGAGGCGGACAAGCCCACTGGTGCTCTTCGCCTCCGTGGAGGTGGCGCCGTTTTCTCATGTTGGTGGCCTCGGCGACGTGGCAGGCTCATTGCCGACGGCGCTGGCTGAGGCGGGTATTCGGGTGGTCGTGGTTACCCCATGGTACGGTGCGCCCGACGCACGCTCCGGCGCTGCGGAGCAGACGGCCGCCACGATAACCGTTCCCGGGCTTGCCGGTGCGGAGCTGTTCCAGGTTTGGCGCGGCGAACTGAGGAGCGGCGTCCCGGTTCTGTTTCTGGTGAATGCGAACCTCTTTGGAACCTCGTACGTTTACTTATCAGAGCGTGACCGCCAACGCTTCGCAGCCTTTTCTCGGGCGGTCGTGGAGCTAATGCGCGTGTTGCCCGTCGATATCCTGCATGCGAATGATTGGCATACCTGCCCAGCCGTGATCTGGCACCGGGAACTGCGCTATCGCTCGCGCGCGTTGTTTCACCAGCGGAGCGTGCTGACCATCCATAACTTGGCACACCAGGGGATCACCGATGTGACCTACGCCAGGGCCCTGGGGTTAGAGGTCGACGAGCTGCTCGACGAGGAGCGGGCCCGCTACCCCGATACGATCAACGTGCTCGCACGTGGAATCCTGGCCGCCGATGCCGTCACGACAGTGAGCCCGAGCTATGCGGAGGAGATCAAAACACCGCCGTTCGGCGAGGGGCTTGACCGGCTCCTGCGGCAGCGGGGCGACCGCCTGTTTGGGATTCTGAACGGCATCGACACAGCGTGGTACAATCCGGCGACCGACCCGGCCCTGCCAGGTCGGTACACGGCGGAGAACCTGGAGGGGAAGGCGCTCTGCAAGCGAACGCTCCAGCGAGAACTCGACCTGGCAAGCTCGCCCGAGTTGCCGCTGGTCGGCGTGGTCTCACGGCTCGATCGGCAGAAGGGGATCGATCTGGTCGTCGAGGCGATCGACGAGTTGACCGGCCTGGGAGTACAACTGGCCGTCCTGGGAACTGGTGACGCGACCCTGGAACGGCAGATCGCTGAAGCCAGCCGGCGGTATCCGCACCTGGTGGCGAGCGTGCTGCGGTTCGACGCCGAGCTAGCCCGCCGGATTTATGCCGCCAGCGATATCTTCCTGATGCCGTCCCGGTTCGAGCCATGTGGCATTGGCCAGCTCATCGCCCTCCGCTACGGCGCGGTGCCGGTCGTGCACCGGACGGGAGGGTTGGCCGATACGGTTCAGGAATGGCACGCGCCAAGCGGATCAGGCAACGGGTTCGTGTTCGAGGAGCACACGCCAGAGGCGCTCCTGGCCGCAGTCCGGCGCGCCGTCGACGTCTTCCATAAGCCGGTCGAGTGGCAACGGCTTGTCAGGAACGCGATGGAGTGCGATGTCTCGTGGGCGCGCTCAGCGCTCGAATACGCTCGGGTTTACGACCTGATCCTCGGGCTGGCCACGAGCGCTGGAGCGCCGTCGCCAACATTCGGACGATAGAGGAGGATAAGGATTTCATGAGGAAGATGAGCGGAAGGACTGGCCAGGTCGCTCAGCGCTCAGTGCTCTTCTTGCCCGACCTGGTGGCAGAGCTTGAGCCCGAGGAGCAAGAGTGTTTCCGATGCCTGTTTAGAGTCGACGCGACGATGGGCGAACTGGTGCTCCCCACGCACATGCTGGGCTGGGTCGAGCGCTACTTCGGTTCGGCCGAGGCGGTGACTCATCAGAAAATAGTCAAGGTCACCGATCGGTGGACGCTCGATGCGACCCTGTTCAACGAGCTTCGAGCCAAGAGGCCACTCGAAGCCCGCATCCCCGTCGAGCTGGCAGACGAGCTGGCGAAGACGGCGCCGGATCCCTTCTGTGAACCGGAACTCAATACACCTGAGGATACGTTCGGGCGCCTCCGCGGCCGCCGGACGCTGACTGCGAGCAATATCGCCAAGTACGATGGGCTGCATGGGGTCATCATTTTCGAAGAGCACGATCCCCTCGCCTTCGACCAGGATCTGGTTCTCGATGCCCTCGATGTCGCCCAGGCATGGTTCATCCGGGCACACGCGAGCGACCCGGAGGCGATCTACCCGCTGTTCATGTGGAACTGCTTATGGCGGAGCGGTGCCTCGATCCCCCACGGCCACGCACAGGTCAGCCTCACACGGGGGCTGCACTACGGGAAGGTGGAGCGGCAGCGCCGGGCCGCCGAAGCGTACCGCCGCGAATACGGGCGGAATTACTTCGACGACTGGTACCGCGTCCACGAGGCACTCGGCCTAGCCCGGCAGGTGGACGAGGTGCGCGTGATGGCGAGCCTGGTGCCCCTTAAAGAGAAGGAGCTCGTGCTCTTCGCCCCGTCGTTCGGCCCAGGGTTGGGGCGAGCCATCTACCAGGTGCTCCGCTGCCTCGTCGACGACCTGAACGTCGTCTCCTTCAACCTCGTCGTCTGGTTGCCGCCACTCGTCTCGACTATCGAAGACTGGAGCGACGTCCCGGTCATCGTGCGCGTGGTGGATCGAGGAGACCCGCTAGCACGCACATCAGACTTCGGCTCCATGGAGCTGTACGCAGCCAGCGTGGTGGCGAGTGACCCGTTCCGCGTCGCTGAGACGCTCTGGCGGTGTTTCGACCACGAGGAGGCACCGTGAGCCGGTCACGCGGGTATCTGCGTACTCGCCTCGTGGCCTCTTCAACTGTAGCGCCGAGTCTGGCGCGCTCAACCGCCGGTGACGTCCTCGTCGATTGCCGGAGCTTCAAAACGACTACTCAGAGCCAGTGAGATCGCGACAATAAGGATAAGCCCGCCGTTGATCGCGAGTTCCCAGAGCGCGCGCTCGAAGAGCTCGGTGGGCAATGCACTCTCGGTCAGAGCCATCTGAGCGCCTAACACCAGGATGCGGCGAGTCGCGGAGATCCCCGCGATGACGAGAAAGGGCCGGAGCGTAAGCCGGCGGGCGTCGAGGTATCCGACGATCGTCCGTAAAATCTCGAGGATAATGACCACGAGCAGCAACTCGTTGACCACCGTAATGATCGTCGCCGGTACCCCCTCGCTCGTGAGGGAGGCAGGGACGAGAACGAAAACGTAACCCAGGGTGACGAGTCCTGTCAGGAGGAATCCGATTCCAACTGCCGCATACGTCACGATCTCGGCCTTGCGCATGAACTGGCTGAGCGTCGGCCGAGAGGACTCCTTCACGTCAGCCTCGGTGCTTTCCACGTCGTAGCATCCTTTTGCCAGGTCTAGCGGTTCACTCTCCTACGCTGGTGGCTCGATCCGGGGGTAGGCAGTGCGCGAACGTTCTCACACGATTGCACCCGGGTAATTCTATCAGCAGCCTGGAGAACTCCACGCGGTGCGTTGGGTTATTTCCCAGCGGGGCAACGCACCGAGTCACACGTGCTGCGAGGCGAAGCTGAGGGACGCGCCTGCGCCTCGCTTTGGCAGACCACGTGCATGCGGTCTGCCGGCTCGGCCATGTCAAGGGCGAGAGAGGATAAGATTCCGCACACTATATCGCCACTTGACAGGTGGAGGAGCGACGCCTAGAATGGCGCCGATCGAAGTCGAGAGCGCCGACCCAACGGTTGACCTGACTGGCTGGACGGCTTCGGACTCGGCGAGGTGGAAAGCGCGGTCGATCGGAGGCGAGACGCGTTCTCGGCTCGAGCGGTTACTGGTTGGAGACGAGTCGAGGAGGAGACAGATGGATCGCTTCGAAGAGCTGCAGCAAGCGGCGCTGAGCGGTGCCCTGAGCAGGCGCGAGGTACTCAAACGGGCGGCGGCACTCGGCTTGGCTGCACCGGCGATCGCCGCGCTGCTCTCGGCCTGCCGTCGTGAGGAGGCGACGCCGACCCAGCCACCGGCCGCGGCGACCCCGGCACCCGGCGCGACGCCAGCGCCAGCGACGCCGACCCCTGCGGCGGCAGCGACACCCACCGCGGCGCCGGCGGCCCAGCGCGGGCAGGGCGGCCTGCTCCGGTTGCTCTGGTGGCAGGCCCCGACCATCCTCAACGGGCACCTGGCTCAGGGCTCCAAGGACTTCGATGCCTCCCGCCCGGTGCTCGAGCCGCTGGCCGATGTCAACGACGCTGGCGAGCTCGTGCCGGTGCTGGCCGCGGAGATCCCGAGCCTGGAGAACGGTGGGGTCGCGAAGGACGGCACCAGCGTTACCTGGAAGCTCAAGCAGGGCGTGGTCTGGTCGGACGGCACGCCGTTCACGGCCAAGGACGTCGTCTTCACGTACCAGTACGTGATCAACGAGGCGACGACGGCGACGACGGTCGGGAACTACACGAACATCCAGTCGGTGGAAGCGGTCGATGACCACACGGTAAAGATCACCTTCAAGGAGCCGACACCGGCCTGGATGGGGGTCTTCGTCGGGCCGTACGGCTACATCCTGCCCGAGCACATCCTGAAGGACTACGTCGGCGAGCAGGCCCGCAACGCGCCGTTCAACCTCAACCCGATCGGCACCGGGCCGTTCAAAGTGCGCGAGTTCCGGCCGGGCGACGTGGTGCTCTACGACATGAACGAGAAGTTCCGCGAGCCGGACAAGCCCTTCTTCGCCGAAGTCGAGCTGAAGGGTGGCGGTGACGCGACGAGCGCGGCCCGGGCCTCGATCCAGACCGGCGAAGTCGACTATGCCTGGAACCTGCAGGTCGAGGCCCAGGTGCTCAAGCAGCTCGAGCAGACCGGTGTCGGCAAGCTCATCGTGACACCGGGAGTCAGCGTCGAGCGGATCCTCGTCAATATGACCGACCCGCGCACCGAGGTCGAAGGCGAGCGCTCGAAGCTGGGCGTGCCGCACCCGTGGCAGTCTGACCTCAAGGTGCGCCAGGCGTATGCGCTGCTGTGCCGTCGCGACCAGATCGCCGATCAGCTCTATGGGCCAGCGGGTAAGGCCACCAGCAACATCCTCGTCGCGCCCGAGCGCTTCGTCTCCAAGAACACCAAGTGGGAGTTCAACCCCGACCGGGCAGCACAGCTCCTGGACGAAGCCGGCTGGACGGCGGGCCCGGACGGCGTGCGCCAGAAGGATGGGAAGCGGATGGAGATCGTCTACCAGACCTCGATCAACCCCGTCCGGCAGAAGACTCAGGAGATCATCAAGGCCGAGTTCGAGAAGGTCGGCATCAAAGTCGAGATCAAGTCGGTGGAGGCGAGCGTCTTCTTCTCCTCGGATCCGGGGAACCCGGATACCTACGCGCACTTCTACACCGATATCCAGATGTACACCAACGGGCCGTCGCTGACCTATCCGATCGACTACATGATCTCCTGGTGGGGCGACGCGTCGAACATCCCGCAGAAGGCGAACAACTGGTCAGGCAACAACATCGAGCGCTGGCAGAACGAAGAGTACGACCGGCTCTTCGAGCAGGCGCGTCGCGAGCTGGATCCGGACAAGCAGGTGGAGCTGTTCGTCGGGATGAACGACCTGGTGATCGAGAACGTGGTCGAGATCCCGCTGGTGCACCGGAACGGCGTCAGCGGCGCCGCCAAGAACCTGGAGAACCTCGAGCTGTCGCGCTGGACATCGGATCTCTGGAACCTGGCGAACTGGAGGCGAAGCGGTTAAACTTCAGCGAAGGGCGGGTGGGCGGCCCCCTGGACGCGGGGCCGCCTTACCTCTTGAAGCGTTGCTGGGCGGGCAACGGTGCTCGCTTGGCCAGTACGCCTGTGGTCGTGTAGCGTTATGATGAAACGCTCCCGGGAGCAGAGAGTGGCTCGCGTAGGGAATCGGCTCCGCGAGCTCAGGGACAGGAGCGGAACGGGATGACCCGGTACATCGTCAGGCGCTTGCTGACCGCGATCCCGACGCTGGTCGCCATCAGCATGGTGATCTTCACCATCTTGGCGTTGGCACCCGGCGACCCGCTGGCCGAGTTCGCGGTGAACCCGTCCGTGCCGCCGGAGGTGCGCCAGCGGATCCGCCAGAGCATGGGGCTGGACGATCCCATCCCCGTACGCTACACCAAGTGGTTCACCTCGATCCTACGGGGTGACTTCGGCTACTCGTTCCGCAGCCGCTCGCCGGTGAGCGATCTGATGCTGCAGCGCTTGCCGACGACCCTCTACGTCATCGGCACCGCGTACCTCCTCTCCGTGCTGCTGGCGATCCCGATCGGCGTCATCTCGGCCATCCGGCAGTACTCGGTCTTCGACACCGTCGCGACGACGTTAGCCTTCATTGGATTCTCCCTGCCGACCTTCTTCACCGGCCTGCTCTTCATCCTGCTCTTCAGCGTCAAGCTCGGCTGGTTCCCGATGATCTACCGGGCCACCATCGACGAACCCGGGCTGCGGGGGCTCTGGCTGAAGATCGAGCAGGCCATCATGCCGATCACCGTGCTCGCGCTCTTCCAGACAGCGGCGCTCACCCGCTACACGCGCGCCTCCATGCTCGAAACGATCCACCAGGACTATGTCCGAACCGCGCGGGCGAAGGGACTGAGCGAGCTGACGGTGATCAGCCGTCACGCGCTCCGCAACGCCTTGATCCCGGTGGTCACCATCATCGCGCTCAGCATCCCTGGGATCTTTACCGGCGCGGTGATTACCGAGCAGATTTTCCGCGTGCCCGGCATGGGGTCGCTCCTGATCTCGGCGATCAACGACAACGATACCCCTGTCATCATGGCGATCACGATCATCTTCTCGGCGCTGGTCGTGCTCTTCAACTTGATCGCGGACGTACTGTACGGTGTGCTCGATCCGCGGATCAAATACGAGTAGGGTGCAGTGTCGCCAGGCCTAAAGGGAGGGGTAACAGATGTCGGAGGCAACTGGGCGGCAGGTGCAACCGGCAGCAGCGCCCGCGATCGGCGTCGAGGCGCTGGCCGGCCTGCGGACGAAGAAACCCCGCTCCCTCTGGAGCGACGCCTGGCGACAGTTCCGTCATCACCGGCTGGCGATGGCCGGGAGTGTGGTTATCCTGATCATCGCCGTGGCGACGGTGATCGGGCCGTTCCTCTGGCCGATCAAGTGGAGCTATTTCGACATGTCCCAGTCGATGCTCCCCCCGTCGCTCGCTCACCCGTTCGGCACGACCGACCTCGGTCACGACATCTT
Source organism: Thermomicrobiaceae bacterium (assembly GCA_014874455.1). Taxonomy (GTDB): domain Bacteria; phylum Chloroflexota; class Chloroflexia; order Thermomicrobiales; family Thermomicrobiaceae; genus Thermalbibacter. The sequence goes on along the minus strand of JADBJL010000075.1, from coordinate 25,677 downwards.
CGCGCGCATCCTCTGGGGTGGGCGAATCTCGATCGCGGTGGGTGTGTTCGCGATGCTGGTGGCGATCACGCTGGGAACACTCATCGGGGCCATCGCCGGCTACTTCGGCGGCTTCCTCGATTCAGCGCTCATGCGGCTGACTGACCTCTTCATCTCGCTGCCGAGTCTCCCCCTGCTCCTCCTGATCACGTACCTGTTCCGTGACCGCATGGCAGCCACCTTCGGTGTCGAAATCGGCATGTTCATCCTGATCGTGGTCGTAATCGGGGGATTGAACTGGATGCCGGTCGCGCGGCTGGTGCGCGCGTCGTTCCTCTCGATCAAGGAGAAAGAGTTCATCGAGGCGGCCCACGCGATCGGGGTTGGCACCGGTGCCATCATCGTCAAGCATATCTTGCCCAATACTCTCAGCCCGGTCATCGTCGCCGCGACACTCGGCGTCGCGCAGGCGATCATCACCGAGTCCTCGCTCTCGTTCCTGGGGCTCGGATTCCCGCCCGACATCCCCACCTGGGGGCGCATGCTCTTCGACGCCAAGGACTGGATGAGCTTCGCTCCCTGGATGGTGCTCTTCCCCGGGTTGGCGATCTTCCTTACCGTGCTGAGCATCAACTATGTGGGTGACGGGCTTCGCGATGCGTTAGATCCGCGCCGCATGTACACCTAGGGGCGCGGGCTCGTGCGTGGAGCTGGCGTCGGTCGCCTCGGAGGCGATGTCGTGGATCCGGACATGGCCACTGGCGGGCCCATGCACCTGGTCTGCGACACCTGCAGGCGAATCTGGCCAGCAGATCGGTCACCAGGACGCTGCGTGTGCGGTGGTTTGCCCGAGCTCGTCTTCGCCCTCCCTGAGTCGATCGATCCCACCATCTACGATCGCCGGCGCGACGGTCTCGATCCGCTCGACCGGAGCGGCGTCTGGCGCTATCGAGAGTTCCTCCCACCGCTGTCGCCTGGCGCGGTCGTTACCCGGCCTGAAGGGAATACGAACCTCTACACCGCTTCCGCGCTCTCCTCGTGGACGGGTTGCGAACGGCTCGTTTTGAAGCACGAGGGTGAAAACCCGACAGGCTCCTTCAAAGACCGCGGGATGACCGTGGCCACCAGCCATGCGCGGGCAGTCGGCGCGCGCGTCGTGGCCTGTGCCTCCACCGGGAACACTTCGGCTTCGGTGGCTGCCTACGCGGCCATGGCCGGGTTGCTCGCCGTTGTCTTCTTGCCGGAGGGGAAGATCTCCGCCGCGAAGCTCGGCCAAGCGATCGCCTACGGTGCCCGGATCGTGCAGGTGCGTGGCGATTTCGATGCAGCCATGCGGCTGGTCGAGGAGGCCAGCCAGGAGCTGGAACTCTACCTTCTGAACTCGATCAATCCGTTCCGGCTGGCGGGCCAGAAGACGATCGTCATCGAGCTGCTGCACCAGCTCCGTTGGGAGCCGCCGGACTGGATCGTGCTCCCCGGAGGGAACCTGGGGAATACTGCTGCTTTCGGGCTGGCGATCGCCGAGCTCCAGGTGACTGGCATCATCGCCCGGCGGCCGCGGCTGGCCGTGATCCAGGCCGAGGGGGCAGCGCCGTTCTACCATGCTTATCGCAGCGGCTTCGCGAGATTTTCTCCCGAGCCGGCTGAGACAGTGGCGAGCGCGATCCGGATCGGTAACCCGGTCAGCTACCACCGAGCGAGACGTGCCATCGAGCAAACGGAGGGCGTTGTCGAGATCGTCAGCGACGAGGAGATCCTCGAGGCGAAGGCACGCGTCGACCGGGCCGGGATCGGCTGCGAACCAGCATCTGCTGCCTCGGTCGCTGGCGTGCGCGCGCTGGTGCGCGCAGGCATCATCGCGCCCGGCCAGTCGGTCGTCGCGTTACTGACTGGCCACCTCTTGAAAGATCCTGACACAGTGATGGACTATCACTTGAGTCCGGACGCCGAGCGCCGGCCGCTTGCCAACCGACCGGTCACGGTCGAGCCGACGCTCGCTGCGCTCCGAGGAGTGCTCAGCGATGTGGCTTAGCGTCCGCGTTCCTGCCTCGAGCGCGAACCTGGGGCCCGGTTTTGACTCGCTCGCGGTCGCGTTGAGCCGGTACCTGACCGTGACGGTCGAGAAAGGCGGGCGTACGCGGGTCGAGGCGCGCGCGCCCGGTGAGATCGGGGACGGGCGAAATCTCGTCCTCGAGGCGATGCAGGCACTGGCGCGCGTGGTCGGGCAAGAGCTGCCCGGGTGCCAGGTGACGGTCGAGTCGGCGATCCCGGTGGCGCGGGGACTGGGAAGTTCGGCCGCTGCCATTGTCGGTGGGCTCCTCGCCGCGAACGCGCTCCTCGGCAACCCCCTTACCCGGGAGGGGATCTGGCGGTTGGCCTGGCAAATGGAGGGACACGGAGACAACGTCACGGCCGCGCTGTACGGCGGGGCGGTGCTCGCGCTCCAAGGCCAGGCGGGCCCGCTGGCCCAGCAGGTACCGATCGCCGGGCCCTTGCAGGCGGTGCTGCTGATCCCTGACCAGCCGGGCTACACGAGCGCGGCCCGCGCTGTGTTGCCCGATCAGGTCTCCCGCCAGGTCGCCGTTGCGACCGCCGCACGCTGCGCCCTCCTCGTGCTGGCGCTCAGCACCGGACAGTTCGCGTTGCTCGGGGAGGCGATGGCGGACGAGCTGCACCAACCGCACCGGGCAGCCCTCTATCCGTACCTCGTCGATGCTATCGCGGCCGCTCGGGACGGTGGAGCCTACGGAGCGTGCCTCAGCGGGTCAGGCCCCGCAGTGCTGGCGCTGTCGGCGCCCGAGGTGACGGAAGCGGTACGGCGGGAACTCCGAAGGGTAGCCGACCGGCACAGTCTTGCCGCCGAGGTAGCGATCCTGGACATCGCGCATGAAGGGGCGAGCGTCCAAGCTGTGCCAGCGAGAGATTCCAGCCTGGGGATGACTGCCCGGAGAACCGGGCGCTCGAGCGGTGAGTCGGTCAAGGTAACGCCTCCTGGGAACTGATCCACCAGTTCTCTGGGTTCCACCAGATGCCGTTCATCGGGCCGGGCGTGAGGCCCTTGACGTGGTTACGCCCGGTAACAATATCGACATGGACATAGATCGGGAGCACCGGCAAGTCCAGATCGATCTGGTACTGGATCCGCCGAAGGATTTCCGCCCTGGCCGCGGCGTCGGTGGTGGCCTCCTGGCGAGCGAGGAGCTGGTCGATGAGTTCGCTGCGATAGCCCGTGACGTTCTCGCTGGCGAGCTCGTCACTGCCGGGGATCGCCTCGCTGCTGAACAAAGCGGACAAGCCGCTCGGCGTAAGGCGGCGGTCGCACCAGCAGAGGAGCAAGTCGTAGCGCTGCTCCCGCGCTGATCTGGTCAGCGGGACGATTCGGATATCGATACCGAGAGCTCGCATGTCCTGCGCGAACGAGGCCGCGATCTGTCGCTTGAAGGCGAAGTCGCGCTCCGGATTCGTTTCGACTGCGAGAGTGAGCTGGAGCGGTTCGCCTGCTCGCATCCGGATGCCGTTCGGCCCGGGCTGCCACCCGGCGTCGTCGAGGAGGCGCCGGGCCCGCTCTGGGTCGAACTCGGCGCTGGCTTGCGGTGCTGCTCGGGCCTGCCAGGGAGTGTAGTCGAGCAGGCCATTCGCGACCGGAACCGCTCCTAAGAGCAGCTCGTCAACGAGCCGGTCTCGGTCGAAGCCGAGCAGCAGTGCCTGCCGCACCCGCAGGTCACTCAGGATCGGGTGTGGCTGGCTGAGTGCCGCCGGGTCGCGCACGTTGACCACGAGCATCGCGACGGCACCGCCGCGGGGTGTGACGAGCGTGAGGAGCTCTGGGTGCGCTTGCAGTTCGGCGAGCGACCATTCGGGTAGCCCTGCTACCAGGTCGAGCTCGCCTGACGTGAGCTGGCTCAGCAGTTCCTGAGTATCCGGTAGAAAGCGGAACACGATGCGGTCGAGATAGACCTCGCTGGCGTGGAAGCGCGGGTTGCGCTCGAGCGTGAGCTGCTGACCAGGCTGCCAGTCCTCGACGACGAAGGGCCCGCTGCTGATGTGACCGACTCCCCCGTAGTCCGCCTCGGCGATCTCCTGGGGGGTCAGGTCGGCCAGCGCGTGAGCGGGCAGGAGGAAGCCGTTGGGTCGCTCTCCGATCCCGACGATGGTGTCGTCCAGAAACGAGGCAGATGGGCGCTCGAGGTGCACCGTCGCCGTGAGGTAGTCGCTGCTCAGTTCGATGGACTGGATGAGATCCCATCCGGCGCGGCTGTTTGCCGGGTAGTTCGGGTCGTTGAGGAGCTGCCAGGTGAAGAGGAAGTCCCGGGCATCGAGCGGCTCGCCGTCCGACCAGGTGAGGCCGGCTCGAAATCGAAGGGTATACGTCCGCCCATCAGGCGAGACTCCACCGTTCTCGACCGTGGGCACCTCGGCGAGGATCTGTGGCTCGAGCGTGTTGTCGTCGCGCACGCGGACGAGACGCGCGTCGAGGCAGGCGAGCACCCAGTAGCTTACGGGCTCGCGCGCCAGTGAGAAGTTGAGCGTGTCAGGTTCCGCGAGCACACCGATCACGAGGGTACCGCCGTGCGCTGGCGCTTCCTCGGTCGGCGACGGTGTGGCAGGGATCGGGGCGAAACTGGGGGTCGCCTGTGGTGGGAACGACGTGGGTGACGGGCTCGGCGCCGGGGTCATCGGCACGCTCCGGCAGCCAGCGAGGATCAGCATGAGGGCGAAAGCCAGCGGGAGGACGCGGGTCGCCAGCGAGGGCCTCCGCACCGTGACACACTCCTTCGCTGGGCGCGTTCGCCAGGCCCGCTTCTTGTCGGCCAGTATAGGGAGGTCGGCGGAGGGCTGACAATGCGGCGGGCCAGCTCGTGGCGAAGGAAGGCGACTCCCCCGCCGCTCTTCCTGGCCGCGATGGGGTCGGCCGCTCGGCCGTGGTAGCAGTGCCGGCTACCGGTGGCCACACGCTCTTACCACGAGTAAGTCAAATTATGGTATACTTCCCGTCGAGAAGAAGCCGGAGGTAGAAGGGGCGAGGGCACCGATCTCGATAGGAAGGAGGCCGCCATGGAAGTCGGAACCTTCCTCTTGATGGTAGCCCTGGCCTACAGTTTCGGTGTGCTCTGGTATGACCTCTTGCCGGGGCGCTTGCCCCTGCGGGTATGGCGCGTCGCGGCGTATCCGTTCTTGGGTATCTGGGTGGGCGAGCTGCTTCTGACGCGGGTGCTGACCTTCGATCCCGAGTTCGGCGGTCTGCACCTCATCAGCGCAGCCCTCGGCTCGCTTGTCGCGGTCATCGTCGACTGGATCATCAGCGGCGCGCGTCGGCCGGCGATGGTGCCTCAGTTCGAGGCACAGCCGGAGGCGCGGGCTGCGTAGGTGTCGAGCGAGGTGCGCCCTCGCCCCTTCACCGGCTCCTCGTTCCGTTTGGTATACTCCCGGAGAAGCCAGCTCGGGATACCGGCTGGCTGTGTAGTGTGTTCCTTTCTGCGCTGTGGCCGCCCGGGTGAGGCAACGGCCCGCGGACGCGTGCAGCGCAAGCCCGAGGAAAGGAGGGTTCGTTGCCGCGCTGGGAACCGACGCCCCGACCTTACGAGCTGATGGTTCTGTTCCGTCCCGACCTGGCCGAGGACGGTCTCGATGCTGCCATCGGCCGGGTCACGTCCCTGCTCCAGGAGGTTGGTGGCACGGTCACCAACGTCAAGCGGGATACACCGTGGGGCCGGCGACGGCTGGCCTATCCGATTCACAAGTTCCAGGACGCGATCTACGTGCTCTATCACTTCACCTGCCCACCGGCCCGGACGCGCGACATCGAGCGAGAGCTGCGCCTCAACGAGCAGGTGATCCGCCACCTGATGGTTCGTCTCGAGGAGTGAGGCCGTCGACTTCCGCGCTCTGCAGAGCCGCGATCCGCCGGGGCCTGTAAGGAGGTAGCATGTCGCGGAGCTTGAGCCGAGTCCAGCTCATCGGAAATCTCGGGCGTGATGCCAATATGCGCTATACGCCGAACGGGGCCCCGGTGACTGAGTTCAGCCTGGCAGTCAACCGCTCTCGACGCGGCCAGGACGGCCAGTGGATTCAGGAAACGGACTGGTATCGCATTATCTGCTGGAATCGCCTGGCCGAGTTCGCCGACCAGTATCTCAAGCGCGGTATGCGCGTGTACGTCGACGGCCGGCTCCAAGTCCGGCGATATACCGGCAACGACGGTGTGGAACGCACCGTCGTCGAGGTCGTCGCCAGCGATATCATCATGCTGTCGGCGCGCCCGGAAGAGCCCAGCGAGCTGGGAGCGCCTGTGCCCACGACCGAGGAGCCGGACGTGGACAAGGATCTCGTGGAAGATGACGAGTTCGACGACGTGCCGTTCTGACGTAATCGCTCGGTGCGTGAGGTGACAGGCAGGTCAGCCTGACAGAAACAGAGAGGGAAGGCATGAGCGAAGAGGAAATCCACGCCGAACTTGAAGCGGAAGAGGAGGAGACTCGTCCCGGCGCGCAGGCCGCCGAGGAGCCAGCGCGGCGACGTGCCGCTGGCGCCCGTTACTATCCGCGGCGGAAAGTCTGCGCGTTCTGCATGGATGGCATCGCGGTCGTCGATTACAAGGATATCGGCCGGCTACGCCGCTACATCTCGCCCCGAGCGAAGATCGAGCCACGTCGGACGACCGGGGTGTGCGCGAAGCACCAGCGGCAGCTCGCGCGGGCGATTAAGCGAGCGCGCCACCTCGCGCTCCTGCCATTCGTCGGCTAGGTGCCGACTCGACCGGTGCCGATAACCCGTATGGTTGCCGAAGTGCGGTGACGACGCGGCTCTGGTAGTCTCCTGCCAACCGCGTCGTCGCTGTACGTGGAGGAGATGAGTGCGATGCGTGAGCACGTCCGGCGGTGGCTGCGGTGGCCCGGTCGGCCGGCGGGCCGACCGGGGCGTCGCCTCTCCCGGCGTGAGCGAGAGCAACGCCAGCAGCGAATCGTCGTTGCGGTCGTCACGGTAGCGTCCCTCTTCGTCTTACTGCTCCTCGCGGTCGGCGCGATCTATCAGTATGTCTATCTGCCTCGCCAGGTGCTGGTCGTCGTCAACGGGGAGGAGATTACCCGGCAGGACTACTGGAAGGTGCGTAAGCTCGAGCTCCTGAACCAGGCGAGCCAGTATCGCCAGCTCGCCAACCTGACGACCGGCCAGCAGAGCATCCAGTATCAGCAACTCGCGGATCAAGCGGAACAGCAGCTCCCAACGGTCGAGCGAGATCCGGTCAACGAGTCGACGCTCGACCAGATGATCGAGAACCTCATCGTGGTGCAACGGGCGCCCGACCTGGGCGTCAACCTCAGCGATGCCGAGGTGGACGAATACCTCGCGCAGCTCTTCGCCCCTGGTCCACTGGCCAGCCCGACCCCGACGCTCGGCGTCGATCCGACCGCGGCAGCCTGGGCGACCGCCACAGCCACCGCCGCTGTCACCCCGACACCGACGCCCGAGCCGACGCCAGCACCCGGGGCGACACCCGCTGGCACGACGACGCCTGCCCTCGGGCCGACAATCGAACTCCAGACCCCGGCGGCCGGTACGCCGTCCCCGGTCGTAACCCCTCCCGGCGCGTTCGAGACGCCCAGTCCCGCAGCATCGCCGACTCCTACGCTCATGCCGACGGCGACACTGAGCCCAGGTGACCTGCGAGCGACCGCGACGGCGACGATCGCGGAGTACCAGCGTCAGGTGCTGGAGCGTGCCGGGATGTCGCTCGCTGATTTTCGCCGACTGTTCGTCGAGCCGCTCCTCGCCCGCGAGAAGGTGCAGCGCATCCTGGAGGAGCGCGTCCCGTTGCGGGCGGAGCAGGTGCACGCGGCGCACATCTTGCTCGCGACCGAGGAAGCAGCCCGCTCGACCGTCGATGAGCTGCGGAGCGGAGCGGACTTCGCCGAGCTCGCTCGCCAGCAAAGCATCGATACGACCACCGCACCCAACGGTGGCGACCTCGGCTGGTTTCCGCGTGGCTACATGCCGGAAGCGTTCGACTCCGTGGCCTTCCGTCTCCAGCCGGGAGAGATAAGCGACCCGGTCAAGACCGACTTTGGCTGGCACATCATTACGGTACTGGAGCGTGCGGACGACCGGCCGCTGAGCGTTGAGATGCTCCAGGCGCTCAGGCAGCGAGCGTTTACGACCTGGATCGAGAAGCAGCGCGAGAGTTCGGAGATCTCCTGGCAGGCCGGCCTGCGCCCACCGCCGACGCCGGTGCCGCCACCGTTCATGCCGCCGCCAGACGCGCCGCCGACGCCGACACCGAGCCCGACGGTTCAGCCGGAGTCGACGCCGCAGGCGAGCCCGACGCCGTAGAGTGGCAAAGCGACGATCGTGTGGCGTGGGCAAGGAACACGGTTGACGCCGGCCAGGCCGTACCGAATCATGGTGCTTCGAGGTATCGATGAGGCCGGAACGAGGCTGAGAGGACAGCAGTTATGGTAGCTGGCCCGTCGGCGCTGAAGCCATTCCGCGTGCGGGCAGCGCCGTCCGCTGGCGGCGTGATCGGGGCCATGCTGTTCGTCGCCGCACTCGTCGTTGCGCTCGCGGCGCTCTTAGCCTTGCTCTCCGTCATCGACTCCCCCCTCCCGGTGACTCTCCTGTGGGCCGCCCTGATCCTTGCGACCGGGGCCGTCATCGGCCTCGGGTATCTGCTCTTCGGCTACTTCACGCTCGGCTACGACCTCGGTGACGACGCCCTCGTGATCCGCTGGGCTAATCGGGTAGAGGAGATCCCGCTCGAGCAGATCGTCTATGCCGGCCCGGCGGCGTCGGTGCTGGGCGACCGGCGACCGGGCTGGCAGTGGTTCTGGCCTGGCTACTATATTGGCACACAGACGACGGCGATCGGCCGCGTGCACGTTGCCGCGACGCAGTCGCTCAGCCGACAGTTGCTTATCTCCACGAGCTCGGCACACTACGCGATCTCGCCAGAACGACCAGCGGCCTTCCTCGAGTGGCTTGCTCAGGCTCGGCAGGGCTTGCGCACCGAGCAGGCCGGGGAGTCGGCGCGGATCGCTGGCCGCCGGCAACTGGCCGAGGCCGGTTGGACAGTCGAGTTCACCACCACGGAGGCGCTGGAGCCGCCGCGCGCGCAGGTGACCGGTTCGTCCCCGCTCACGCGGCACGGAAGCGGGGCTCGGCAGGTCACGCTGCGAGCGATGCACAGCCGCCCGCTCCGCCTCTTCCTAGTCGAAGACCGAGTGGGGCTGCTTTTCCTGTCGCTCGCCCTTGCCCTCAACGTGGCCATGATCCTGTTCCTTCTCGCGCAATACGACCAGCTCCCTCAATCCCTCGTCCTCCACTGGAACGCCAACGGGCTTCCGGATCGGATCGGTACTCGCCGGGATCTCTGGCTCCTTCCCGTCATCACGGCGATCGTCACCGTGGCCAACGTCGGCCTGGCGTGGCTGGCGGAGACCTTCGACCGTTTCGCGGCGCGCCTGCTCCTCGCTGGCACCGCTATGGTGCAGGTCGTTGCCTGGGTGGCGCTGCTCTCGATCGTCGGCTGAGAGCTGAACCGTTTGGGTCAACGAGAGGGCGTGGGCTACAGCGGCGTGGCCCTGGCGTGGCCGGTCAGGGGGTCTGACATGAAGCCAGTCTACCTGCTCTTCGTTCTCTTACCGTGGTGCATTGCCTGCTCGCGCGCCCCGGCGGCGGTGACATCGCTTCCGGTGTCGCCAACGCCGAGACCGACAGCTACCGTGGTGCCAACCCCGCTGCCCACGCCGACACCGCAGCCGACGCCAACCGTCGTACCGACTGCGACCCCCACGCCGAGCCCGACGCCGGTCGCCTACCAGTCCTCGCTGAGCGGTGTGGCGCTCGATGCTCCTCCGCCACGGCCGCTGGCCGTCCAGATCGATAATCATCCGGATGCCCGACCACAGACCGGGCTGGTCGATGCCGATCTGGTCTACGAGACGCCCACCGAGGCGCAACTCACGCGCCTGACCGCGCTCTACCAGACCCGAGCGCCCGACGTCGTCGGCCCGGTACGCAGCGCCCGGCTGGTCGATCTCGCGATCCTGCCGATGCACGATGCAGTGCTGGTCTATTCCGGAGCGGCCGAAGGGGTTACCCAGGCCCTGCTGGCTGCCGGAGCCGAACTCCTGCACGCCGAGGGCAATGCGACTGCGGCTGGCTGGCGAGACTGGAGCCGCCGGATGCCGCACAACCTCTACGTCTCGATCCCGGCGCTCCGCGAGGTGGCGGCGGGACTCGGTTGGGAACGACCGTCGGTCGCTCGCCCGCTCGCGTTCGGCCCACCCCCTTCCGGCGGTCGTCGAGCGGAGCGGGTAGTCATCCCCTATGCACAAGGACAGGTCGAGTTTCGCTATGACCGCGAGATCAATCGTTACCGGCGCTGGGTGGACGGGGTGATGCACGAGGACGCCCGGACTGGCGAGCCGGTGGCGCCGGCCAATGTGGTGGTACTCGTGACCGAGTTCTGGTATCGCGAGCTCCCGGCCGGCTGGTCGAGCGAGTGGTCGCTCGACCTCGATCTGAGCACGTCGGGTGACGCCTGGCTGCTCCGCGACGGGCGCGTTTACCGGGCCCGCTGGGAGCGGCCGGCCCAGGGGGAGCCGCTCCGCTTGATCGAGCCGGAGACCGGCCGCCTGCTGCCGCTCGGAGAAGGGCAAACATGGATCTGCATCGTGGGTTCGGAACTGGCTCCGCGGGTGGTGGTCGAATAGCCCTGTTATACTGCCGTGCAGGATCGATCCGGTGAGAGCCACGTCCGGTCGCTGCCACTCATTGCGACATTGAGCGGGTGAAGCATGGCCAACGTCATCACGCTGGGACGCGTGGTTCTGCTGTTCGTCAGTATCGCGCTCCTGTACAGCGGAGCATACGCGCTCGCGCTGCTGGCCACGCTGCTGCTCCTGGTCGTCTTCGCCAGTGACGCCATCGACGGCATCGTCGCACGGCGACGCGGCTCGGCCACCGTCTTCGGTGCCGTGTTCGATATCGCTGGTGACCGGGTGGTGGAGAACGCGCTCTGGATCGTCTTCGCCGATCTGGGCGCTATCGGGGTCTGGGCGCCGCTCCTGGTGATGACACGTGGTTTTCTCGTCGATGCAGTTCGCAGTGTCGCGCTCGGTGCCGGCCGCACGCCCTTCGGCGAGAAGACGATGCAGCGGTCGGCGGTCACGCGGTTCTTGACCGCCTCGCGCTTCATGCGCGCGCTCTATGGTGTGGCCAAGCTCGTGGCGTTCACTTTCCTCACCGGCCTGATCGCAACCAGGACGCCCGGTGAGCGGAGCGATCCGCTGACGAGGCTGTACGAGCAGGAGACGTTTCTCGTCGCTGGCTGGTTTGCGGTCTACCTGACACTGGCGTTGACGATCGTCCGCGGCCTGCCGGTTCTGATCGATGCGCTGCCGTATCTGCGCTCGGCCGAGGAAGTCCGCACGCACGAGCCGTTGCCGTAGAGCCGCCCGATGCCACAAGGTAGAATAGGCGCGAACGGAACGGCGGAGTATGGCGGTGGTTTCCGCGTGGACTCGAGCGCGCGTCCTCACCCGAGGTCATCTCTCCCGAACCGGATCCAGCGACTCGGCCGGCGAGCGGCCTGGCTGGTGAGTCAGGCCATCCGGCCGGTGCCGTTAACGGTGTGCTACTGGCTGGCCGACCGTTGCGGTGATCTGGCCTACGTGCTCTTGAAGACCTATCGCCGGAACGTCACGCAGAACGTCGCGCAGGCGCTCAGCCCGACAGCCAGCGCTCGGCAGATCGAGCGCGTGGCGCGCGGTGTGTTCCGCAACAGCGCTCGAAACTTCATCGACCTCTTGCGCGTGCCGCACCTCTCGCCAGACGAGCTGATCCGCTCGATCCAGGTCTGCCCCGAAGACTGGGCCGAGTTCGAACGCCTCGCCGCTTCCGGTGGAGGTGCCGTCATCGTCACAGCACACCTCGGCCCCTTTGACTACGTAGGGCAGCTCCTCTCGGCCAGGGGATACCGGTTCACCTCGCTGACGACCCGCACGGTTCCAGAGCTGCTCGACGCCGCGGTGAACTACTTACGCGCCAGCCGCGGACTCCGCATCGAGCGGGCAACGCCGGGGGGTGTCCGCCGGGTGATTCAGGCGCTGCGCCGGGGCGAGCTGGTCGGGCTCGTCGCCGATTGCGACTTCTCCCGGAACGGCTTGCCGGTGACCTTCTTCGGCAAGGAGACCACGCTACCACTCGGCCCGGTGAGGCTGGCACGCTCGGCCGGTGTGCCGATCCTGGCGGCGTTTACTCGCCGGCGGCAGCGCGGTTACCAGGTGTGCCTCGAGCCACCGTTCTACGTGGAGCGTACGGATGATCCCACCCGTGATCTGCGTTCCGGCCTGCAGCGGCTGGTCGAGCTGTTCGAGCGGCACATCCGCGAGGCTCCGGAACAGTGGGTCATCTTCCAGCGCGTCTGGCCCGAGCGCCCGGCACCGGCAGATCGCGTCTTCGCCGCCGGCTCGCCGCTGGAGGGCGAGTTCCTCGCTCGGGGTGCCGACGGGGCGCGTCCGCTGATGGAGCGACTGCCCTCGCCCACAGATCGTACGGGCCGGCATCCACAACCCGTGCCGGAACGAGCTCTCCGACCGGCTGAGCCCCCGGGATGAAGACCAGGCCGTCGACCTCCGGCGCGTGCCGCGCAGCGCGCCCGACCGAGATCGGCTCGCGGTGACCGGCCTCGTCCTCCAGCTCACCCACGCCCTCGATCAGCACCTCGAGCGTGCGGCCGATCAGGGCGCGGTTCTTCTTCAGCGAGATCCGCTGCTGGAGCTCGAGCAGCGCCGCCCGGCGCTCTTCGGCGATTGCTAAGGGCACCTGGTTGGCCAGCCGCGCGCTCGTGGTCGGTGCCTCGCGGGAGTAGGTGAAGACGCCGACGTGATCGAACTCGATCTCGGCCACGAAGTCGTAGAGGCGCTGGAACTGCTCGTCGGTCTCGCCGGGGAAGCCCACGATGAGCGTGGTGCGGAGCACGGCGCCGTCGAGCTTCTCGCGCGCGTAGCTGAAGATGCGCCGGTACAGGTCGACGTTGCTCGGGCGCGCCATAGCGCGCAGGATATCCGGGTCGGCGTGCTGGATCGGCATGTCCAGGTACGGCACGCAGACGGGCGTCTCGGCCATCGCATCGATCAGCCGGAAGACCAGCGGGCTGGGGTAGATGTAGAGCAGGCGCAGCCAGCGCAGTGCGGGCACCTGCTCGGCGACCAGGCGGACGAGGCCGGGCAGCCCGTGCTTGATGCCGAGGTCGGCTCCGTAGCGGATGGTGTCCTGGGAGACCAGGACGACCTCTTTGACGCCTGCATCGACCAGTTCCCGGATCTCGCGCACCACGTCGGACGGCCGCTTGCTGGCCTGCCCGCCCTTGATGAGCGGGATAGCGCAGAAGGAGCAGGCGTGGTCGCAGCCGTCGGCGATCTTGACGTAAGCGCTGGGGCTGGTCACGCGTGTCCGGTGGAAGCTGGTGAGCATCGGCACCTGGGCATCGGGGCGTACCGGGGCCAGCGGGCGATCGAGCAGCCGACCGATGACCTGGCCGATCTGGGGCCACTGGCGGGTCGAGAGGATAGCATCGACGCCGGGAGGGATCTCGGCCCGGTGCTCCTCGAGGGCGGCCATGCAGCCCGCGGCGATCACCACCTGGCCGGGCCGGCGGGCGTCGAGCAGCGCCTGGATCGCCTGGGCCGACTCGCGCCGGGCGCGGGCCAGGAAGCCGCAGGTGTTGACGATCAGCACCTGGGCCTCGCCGGGATGCTCGGCCGCTGCCAGCCCCTGCTCCTCCAGGAGCTGGGCCATGCCTTCGGAGTCGACCTGGTTCTTGGCGCAGCCGAGCGTGACGATGTGGAAGCGGATCGGCTCCATCCTCAAATCGCCTTCACCCCGACCAGCACGATCGTCGTTTCGGCCTCGCCCGCAGCGCCAGCGCCGCCGGTTGGCTGCGGCCAACACCGCCCGACCAAGTATGCGGGGGCCGGTTCCAGAGGGCAACTCGGTCGGCTATCCGAAACTTGGCGAGGCGCGGGCCCAGCGCATGCCTCAGAGGTAGGCATGTTGCTTCGCCCAGGCGCGGAGCTCGTCACGGAAGTCCGGGTGGGCGATAGCGATGAGTTCCTCGGCACGCTCGCGGATACTCTTGCCGTGCAGTGAGGCGACCCCATACTCGGTGACGATGTAGTGCACGTGGGCACGCGTGGTCGTCACTCCCGCCCCTTCGGGCAGTACCGGGACGATGCGGGAGATCGTGCCGTCCTTGGCTGTCGACGGCAGCGCGATGATCGGTTTGCCACCAGGCGACTGTGCTGCCCCTCGAATGAAGTCCATCTGTCCGCCGACTCCGCTGAACAGCCGCGTCCCCAGCGATTCGGCGCAGACTTGACCGGTGATATCCACTTGCAGCGCTGAGTTGATCGCGACCATCTTGTAGTTGCGTCGGATCACATCGGTATCGTTGGTGTACTCTACCGGGTGCATCTCGACCATCGGGTTGTCGTGTACCCAGCGGTAGAGCCGGCTGGTTCCCAGGACGAAGGCGGCGACGATCTTGCCGCGGTGGATCGTCTTCGCCGCGCCGGTGATCACGCCGGCTTCGACGAGATCGAGCACTCCGTCGGAGAACATCTCCGAGTGGATGCCGAGGTCGCGCTTGTCGCGCAGCGCGGCGAGCACCGCATTGGGCACGCCGCCGATGCCGATCTGCAACGTCGAGCCGTCCTCGATCAGCTCGGCGACGTGCTCGCCGATTTTTCGCTCCACGTCGGTAGGAGGTTCTGGCTCGATCTCGTACAGTGGCTCACTCACCCGCACCGCCATGTCGATGTCGTTGACATGGATGAAGCTGTCGCCCAGCGTGCGCGGCATCTGCGGGTTCAGTTGCGCGATAACGGTTCGGGCTGTCTCCGCTGCTGCCTTCACGCAGTCGACCGACGTGCCGAACGAGCAGAAGCCGTGGGCATCGGGCTCGGAGACGTTGAGCAGCGCGACGTCGATCGGGAGTTGGCCGCTGGCGAAGAGCGCAGGGATATCCGAGAGGAAGACTGGCACGTAGTCAGCCCGGCCCTCCTGCACTGCTCTCCGCACGTTGGCGCCGATGAAGAGTGCCCGGTGGCGGAAATGTCCCTCCATCTCCGGCGCGACGTACGGGGCCGGCCCTTCGGTGTGCAGGTGGACGATCTCTACCCCTTGTAGCTCCGGAGCGCGTTGCATCAGCGCCGCAAGCAGCCTCTGTGGGACGGCGGCTGCACCGTGGACGAAGACCCGGTCGCCGGATCGAATGCGCTGTACGGCCTCGTCGGCGCTGACGGTACGTTCGGCGAGCGCTTCCGCCCACCCGACCTGCCAGCCGACCTTCACCCTCGTCGCTGCCTGTCGCTCGAATCGAGCCGGTACTCGCCTCTGGATGTCATGCGGCCTCATGCGGCGTGTCCTTACGCTGACGAGCGCTCGTGCCTATCTCTCGTCACGGGTCAAGTCCGCGCCGACTCGCGCTGTGATCCCAAGCTTCCCATAAGGAGCAACGCCCGGCAACCTGAGCGGGCGATGTCCATGCTGCCGGCCCCACCTGGGATGCTCGTGCTGGCCGCGTAACGGGTGAGGGCGGCGTGTCATTCTCTACGTAGAGGATGTGGAGATGCGCACGGACGATCTGGTACAGCGCTCACAGCGAGGCGACTGGGCGGCGAATCGAGGAGCTCTTCAAGCGCGAGTGGCCCGCGGTCTATCACCTGGTCTACCGCGCCGTGCGGGACGAGGCCGAGGCACAGGATCTGACTCAAGAGGTCTTCGTCCGTGCGTTCAGGGGCCTGGATCGCTACCAGCCTACTGGCGCCCCCTTCCGGGCCTATCTCCGGGCGATCGCCCGGAACTTAGTGCGCGAGCGCTGGCGCCGGTCTGCCCCGGTCTCCGTTTCGCTCGAGCACGTCGGCGAGCCTGTCGAGCCCGCCCCGCTGGAGGATCAGGTTTTCAGCGGTCTCATCGGCGACGAGCTGATGCGCGTCCTGGCCTCGCTTCCGGTGGACTACCAGCGGGTGATCCAGTTCAGGCTCCTGGAAGGTCGACCGACCGCGGAAGTGGCCGCACTGATGAACCGCAGCCCTGGTGCCGTGCGCGTGCTGCAGTACCGCGCGCTCGCCCTGCTCCGCGATCGATTGCGCGAGGTGACGATGCCATGAACGAGCGAGAGCGCGCCGAACAGCTCGACCAGTTCATCGACCGCCTGCTGGCCGGTAAGCCGCCGGCCCTCGACGAGATCACCGACCCGGAGCTGGGCGAGCTGTACTCCCTGGCGAAGGCAGTTCGGGCGCTGCGCACGCCAGCTGTCCAGGCGATCGATTTCGCGGCGATGGCCGCCCGCGTCGCCCAGGCGCTCCAACCGGGCATCCAGCGCGCCACCGACGGCGAGCCGCGCCGACCGGCAGGCGCCCCCGAGAGCCACGTGCCGGAGGGCGCAGGTGAGCCCGACTTCGCACCCTCTACCGCCTGGAGGCGACCGACTCGGGGGGTGAGGCTGGCCGCCGAGCTGCTGGCGGCTGCAATCGTGCTGGGGCTGTTCACTGGTCTCCTGATTGCCCTCTTAAGCGGGCGCGCCGAGCCGGAGCCCGCTGGCTCGCCCACAGTGACGCCGATGCCGGCTGCCTCGCCCACCCCGCTGGGCCAGCGCGAACCACCTGGTACGCCGGTCTCGCCGCCGTACCAATTGCCAGGCCCGGCACGCACCGACGGCGACTATGCCGTCTGGGTCGTGCCTGCCGATCCGGAGTTGACGCGTTTCGAGATTCAGGCGGTCAGGTTAACCGAGGGCGAGGTGGTCGCCGTCGCGTCCGTCCTCGCGCATCCCGGGAGGCTCGACATCGACAGAGGCGTGGTCGTCTGGGACGAGGCCGATCCGAGCTGCCCCACCGGCTGCCCCAGCGTCCACGCCAGGAACCTCGCCACCGGCGAGACACTCGCCGTCGCCGACAGCGAGGGCGGGATCCATGACGAGGCTCCGGCCATCTCGGGGAGCTCGGTGGTCTGGCTGCGCATCGACCCCAACACCGGTTACCAGGCGATTATGGCGCGTGATATCGCCCGTATGGCTGAGCCGGTCGCGCTCACCGAGCGGACCAGCGCGCAGTTGGAACTCGGTCCGCCGGTCATCGACGGCGAATGGGTGGCCTGGGCTGAGGGAGACGACGATGCGCCTCAGCACCCGCTGATGTTGGTCCGGATCGGGGCTGGCAGGCCGGAAGTCGTGGCCACCGACGTGCGACCGCTCAGCTACGACATCGGTGGCGGCGTCCTCGTCTCCATCGAGCGCAGCAGCGTCCAGGGGGCAGAGGGCTCGGCCGTGGTGGAGACCCTGGTGGCTCGGCGCCTCGACACCGGGGAAACCACGGTCGTGCGCGGGCCGTTGCCTGATGGCCGGTTCCATTCGAGCGCTCCGGCGACCGACGGCCGCTACGTGTTCTGGGCCGAGTACGTCGCGGGCGAACGGCCCGTGATCCGCATCTGGGGTCATGACCTCGCGACCAGGCGAACCTTCGCGGTCACCGGGCAAGGGATCAGCACCGATCCACAGGCCGCCGGTGGCTGGCTCGTCTGGACGTACCGACCTGCCCCCAACGCGGGTGCCCGGATCTATGCCGCACGGGTCGAGGAGATCATCACCCGGAGTGGCCAGCCGTGATCCGCCGCTTCTTCTTTTCCCTGCGGTCTCAGCAGCCGCGACCTTCGGCACAACGGCCAGAGGTGGCGCGTGGTAGAACCACGCTCGCAATGGTGAGCGACCCTTGACGAGGTGGCCGGCACGGCCGCTCGTACGTACACTTTGACGTAGTGATGACGCGAGGAGCAGCGCATGGAACCGGTCGCCATTCGCCAGCGGATCGAGGCGCGCGAGGAGCAGTGGTTGCACCCGGTCGCGACCCGCAGTCGTGATGCTCACCGCCCGCGCTCGGAGCCGCCCTGCAGCGTGCGCACCGAGTTCCAGCGCGACCGTGACCGGATCATCCACTCCAAGGCGTTCCGCCGGCTCAAGCACAAAACCCAGGTCTTCATCGCTCCCGAGGGGGATCACTTCCGCACCCGGCTCACCCACACGCTCGAAGTGACGCAGATCGCCCGGACGATCGGCCGCGCGCTCGGGCTCAACGAGGATCTGATCGAGGCGATCGGCCTCGGCCACGACCTGGGGCATACGCCCTTCGGCCACACCGGTGAGCGGGCGCTGGCTGCCGTCTTCCCGGGCTTTCGCCACAACGAGCAGAGCCTCCGGGTGGTCGACCGGATCGAGCGAGACGGCCGCGGGCTGAACCTGACTGATCCAGTACGCGACGGCATCCTCCGCCACTCCAAGCCGGTGGACAGTATCGCTGGCGAGGCCGCTGGCCGGCCGCAGACCCCCGAGGCCCAGGTGGTTAAGGTCAGCGACGGTATCGCCTACATCAACCATGACCTCGATGACGCTATCCGCGCCGGCATGGTGCGGGCGGAGGAGATCCCGAGGCTCGCACTCGAGGTGCTGGGCTCCACACACGGGGAGCGCATCGACCGGCTGGTGCGCGACGTGATCGAGACGTCGGCGCCGCTGCTCGATCGGTACCGCGTCGGCGAGCAGGTGATCCGGTTCTCCGAGCCGGTCAGGCAGGCGGCCGACGCGCTGCGTGACTTCCTCTTCGAGCGGGTCTACGAGCCACTCAACCGGACCGAGGCTACTCGCAAGGCCGAGCGCCTGGTGCAGATGCTCTTCGAGTACTATGTCGAGCACCCGCACGAGGTGCCCCGCGAGTTCGCCCGGGCCCTGGCCGACGACGGGGTGGAGCGCGTCGCCGCTGACTACGTCGCCAGCATGACCGACCGCTACGCGCTCTCGCGCTTCGACCTCATCTACGTGCCGCGCTTCTGGTCAGTGCTGGGGTGAGGACGTTGCCGCGGGACGACCTCGAGCGGGTGCGCGACGCGACCGACCTCGTGGAACTGGTCGGTGGCTACGTGGCGCTGCGCCAGGCGGGAAAGAACTACAAGGGGCTCTGCCCCTTCCACCAGGAGAAGACGCCCTCCTTCATCGTCTTCCCGGAGACCCAGACGTTCCACTGCTTCGGCTGCGGCGCTGGCGGCGACGCCATCGGCTTCCTGATGCGGATTGAGAACCTGAGCTTCCGCGAGGCCCTCGAGCGGCTGGCCGAGCGTGCCGGGATCACGCTCACCCCGGCGCGGCCGCCCGATGCCGAACAGGATGCCCGGCTCCTCAGGCTGGCCGAGCTGAATGCGCGGGCGGCCGCCTGGTTCAGCCACGTGCTCTGGAACACCGGGCACGGCGAGCCGGGCCGGCGCCTGCTCGAGCAGCGCGGCGTCGACCGCGACACCGCCGAGCGCTTCCAGCTCGGCTTCGCGCCGGAGAGCTGGGACGCCCTGCTCCGTCACCTCACCCGCCAGGGCGCCACGCCCGACGAGCTAGCCGAGGCCGGCCTCGCGGGCCGGCGTGACGACGGGAGCCTCTATGACCGCTTCCGCTACCGGCTGATGTTCCCGATCCGCGACCGCGAGGGCCGGGTGATCGGCTTCGGCGCGCGGGCGCTGGGGGATGCCCAGCCGAAGTACCTGAACTCCCCCCAGACCCCGCTCTTCGACAAGAGCGCCAGCCTCTACGCCATCGACCTGGCCTTGGAGCATATCCGCCGCACGCGCCAGGTGATCGTGGTCGAGGGCTATATGGACGCGATCACCGCGCACCAGTTCGGCTACCCGAACGTCGTCGCGTCGATGGGTACCGCGCTCACTGAGCGACAGGTGCGGCTGGTACGCCGCTTCGTCGACCACATCGTGCTCGCGCTCGATGCCGACGCGGCCGGCCAGGCGGCGACGCTGCGCGGGCTGGACGTCCTGCGCGAATCGCTCGCCGAGCCGGCTCGCCCGGTGCCCGATCCCCAGCAGCTCGTCCGCTTCGAGCGGACGCTGCGGGTCGACCTGCAGATCGCGCGCTTACCAGAGGGCACGGATCCCGACGAGCTGATCCGGCGCAACCGCGAGGCCTGGGAGCAGGCGATCCGCCAGCCGGTACCCCTGCTCGACTTCTACCTCGACGCCCTGATCGGCCCGGCCCCGCCGGCCGACCCGCGGGCAAAATCGCAGCTCCTGCAGCGAATCGGCCCGGTGCTGTACGAGATCGGCGACCGGGTGGTGCAAGAGCACTACATCCGGGAGGTCGCTCGCCGCCTGCAGGTGCGTGAGGAGATCGTGCGGCGGGTGCCCCGCGCAGTCCGGCGGGCAACTGCCCAGGTGGCCGAGGCGGCAGCCCGCCGGCCGATGACGCCGGAAGAGCACCTGGTGGCGCTGCTGCTCCGCTTCCCCGGCGCAGCTCCGACAGTCATCGCCGAGATCGGCGAGGGAGACGTCGTCGATGCCCGCCACCTGGCCATCCTCGCCGCCCTCCGCGCGGCCGACGGGCATGGTGAGCCGCCCGCGCTGCCGGAGTCGCTCCAGCCCTACGCCGAGGTGCTGCTCGAGCGGCTGGGCCAGCTCCCGGAGACCCCGACCCGGCTGGCGCTGCAGATGATCCGGGAGACCCTGCGCCGGCTCCGCCGCGAGCGCCACGACGAGCGCATGCGCCTGCTCCAGGCCGACATCCGCGCCGCCGAGGCCAGCGGCGACCGCGAGGCGCTGCTCCAGACGCTGGCGCTGGTGGAGCAGCTCAAGCGCCGCTACCCCGAGTTCTATCCGGCGCCGAGCCCGTACTTCCCCGACACGCGCACCAACACCTTCGGGATCTGAGTGCCCGCAGCCCGCTAGCCGCACTGCTTGGCCATGACGTGCGAAGAAGCGTGGCAGCGTGCCCTCGGGGAGCCGGGGAAGTTGCCGCGCAGCCGCGGTACGCCGGCGCTCCCGCGCCGCCGCGCCGCCCGGCGTCGATGAGGCGGGTGGCCCCGAGCCAGGCGGCGAGGGAGAGGATAGCCGGGCGGTCGACGACCGCCAGCTCCTCCATCGTGGCGGCATCGGCGACGCTCACGTAGTCGAGCCTGATCTGCGGCTCCTTGGCCAGGGAGGTGCGCACAGCCTGGCGCAGCGTCTCAGCATCCCGCTCTCCTTCCTGCCAAAGTGCTCGCGCGCGGGCCAGCGCGGCGTAGAGTGCCGGAGCGACGCGTCGCTCCTCGGGGCTCAGGTAGACGTTGCGGCTGCTGCAGGCCAGCCCGTCCTCCTCGCGCACGGTCGGCACGGCCACGATCTCGACCGGGATCGCGAGGTCGGCCACGAGCTTGCGGATCACGACCACCTGCTGGGCATCTTTCCAGCCGAAGTAGGCGCGCTGTGGCTGGACGATCATGAAGAGCTTGGTCACCACGGTGGCCACCCCGCGGAAGTGGCCCGGCCGGCTCGCCCCTTCCAACCGCTGGCCGATCGGCCCCACGTCGACGGCGGTCGCGAAGCCGGGTGGGTAGATCTCTTCCACCCCAGGAGCGAAGACGAGGTCGACCCGCTCGTCCCGGAGCAGCCGGAGGTCACGCTCCAAGTCACGGGGATAGCGCGCGAAGTCCTCGTCTGGCCCGAACTGCAGCGGGTTGACGAAGATGCTGACGGCGACCGCGTCGTTCTCGCGCCGGGCACGGCGCACCAGTTCCAGGTGACCGGCGTGGAGATACCCCATGGTGGGCACGAAGCCGACCGAGCCGGTGATGCGCCCGCGCCAGGCTCGGGCCTGCTCAATCCGCTCCGCGACGAGCATCCTCCTGCCCCTCGCGTCCAGGATCTTGCCCCTGCCCCGCCAGTCGCGTCGCGAGATCGTCGAGCCACGTCGTGTCGACGTCCTTCGGGAGCTGGAAGCTCTCGGCCGCCGTCGGGAACTCGCCGCTCCGCACCGCCTCAGCGTAGCGGGCCAGCGCGTCGCGGATCAGCTCGCCCGCTTCCAGGAAGGGCCTGGCGTGCCGTGGCAGCGGCCCGGGCAGGAGATGAAGGAGGTCGGCGATCACCTGCACCTGCCCGTCGCAGTGTGGCCCGGCGCCGATACCGATCGTCGGGATCTCCAGGAGCTCCGTCACCACCCGGGCGACCGGCGCGGGGATGCCCTCCAACACCAGCGAGAAGGCACCGGCCTCCTGCAGCAAGAGCGCGTCCTCGATCAGCCGCTGGATCTGCTCTCTGGTTCTGACCTGCACGCGGAAGCCGCCGATCTGGTGGACGGACTGTGGGAGCAGCCCGAGGTGGCCCATCACCGGGATCCCAGCAGCGATGATCTTCCGCACCTGCTCGATCACAGTGCGCCCACCTTCGAGCTTGACCGCCTGCGCACCACCTTCCTGGATCAGCCGGCCGGCATTGCGCACCGCGTCCTCGCTGCTGACCTGGTAGGACATGAACGGCATATCAGCGACGACCATCGCGCGCTGCGTCCCGCGCACGACGGCCCGGGTGTGGTGGATCATCTCCTCGAGCGTGACCGGGAGCGTCGTCTCGTACCCCAGAGCCGTCATCCCGAGCGAGTCGCCGACCAGCACGATCGGGATCCCGGCCTCATCGAGCAAGCGCGCCAGTGGGTAGTCGTACGCGGTCACCATGGCGATCCGTTGGCCGTTGCGCTTCATCTCCACGAGGTCGCGCACCGTGATCCGCATCGCTGTATCCTTACGACTCCTGCGCCGCCTGCACCGCCGCGAGAATCGCCCGGGCCGTCGCCACGTCGAGCCCTCGCCGCTCGGCGAGAGCGACTGTCTGCCGGGTGACCTCGCGATACAAGCCTAGCAACTCGGGAAGCCGCGCCGCTAGCGCGGCGACGTGCCGCCGCACCGTCTCGACGTCGCCGCGAGCGACCGGGCCGGTCAGCGCCTGTACCGCGCCGAGGCGCTCGATGTTCTCCACGGTGGTGCGCATGAGCGGCGCTAGGCCGCGTGTCGCCTCATCAGCCGGCAGCCCGAGCTCGTGCAAGATCCGCGCCGCCACGGCCGCCAGGGTGACCACCGCGTTGGAGGCGAAGACCGCGGCCGCGTGGTAGAGCGCCCGATCCGAGCCGGCTACGACGAGCGGGTAGCCGCCGAGCCGCCGGGCCAGCTCCTCCAGATAGCCGCGCAGCGGCTCCGCGGCTTCGATCCCGAAGACGCAGCCGCCGAGCCGCTCGGCGTCCGCCTCGGTGCCCGCGAACGTCTGCACCGGGTGGAAGCCGCCGACCCAGGCGCCAGCTTGCCGCGCCCGCTCGAGCACGTCGAGTCCATGCGCGCCGCTGCAGTGGACGGCTGCCATGTCTGGCCGCCACTCGAGCCCTGAGCAGACCGGCTCGATAGCGTCGTCCGGCACGGTCAAGAACACCAGCTCGCAGGAGTCGACGGCTGCCTGGGCAGAGGCGGCGACCGAGCAGCCGGGGATGCGTCCGGCCAGCAGCTCGGCGCGTACTAGCTCCCGGTCGTAGGCGGCGTTTACGGTCACCCCAGCGCGGGCCAGCGCCACCGCCAGCGCGCTGCCCAGCCTCCCTGCTCCGATCAGCCCGGCCCGCCACCGGATCGCCTCGTCCATCGGCCTGCCCCCCTTCTGGGTGCCTCAGCCTGCCAACGCAGGTAGCTTATCGCGCCCGGCGAGTGCCTGGTTCACGCCAGCTTGGCGACCAGGCAGGTGCAGGCGACGCCTGTTCTCGGTGTGCGCTGGGCTTCCGAACAGCCGTGGATCTGTGAGTTCAGGGGATGGGAAGGCGAGCGCCGTCCGCCGTGTCTCGCTCAGCCTGCCTCGTTGCGTTGGGCTCAGAGCCGCGAACGAGCGAGCAGGCCGGCGCAACGCACCGGTAGGGCGAGCGGCCGCTCGCCCTACCGCGTACGAGATGGCCTGCGCATGCGCTTGGCTCGGGTGGCCGCGACGCCGGGCCCGGCCGCCTGCCGGCGCGCTGCGACACGGTCGCGCGCTACGGCTCCGCGGTCGCCTCCACCTCGATCACCCAGGTGACGGAGCCGGTGAGGGGGCCGACTCCAAGCGCTGCTCCCGGAATGGTGATCGTCTGCGGGCCCTGTTCCACCAGCACGATGGGCGGCCAACTCGCCATTACGACGTCGAAATAATCGTCTTGCGGGCACCTGTCGCGACTGCTCACATTGACGTGACTCCCTGTAACATATCCATATTGCCAATGCAGCGCGAAGAGTAGCGGTTGGAAGCGCCCTTCGGCATCGACCGAGAACCCGCCCGATGGCACCTCGCCGGCCCAGCTTCCGGACCACGACGTCGTGCACACCACCTCGATGCCTTCCGGGCGCAGAATCTCGTACCGCCCGCTACCTGTCCCGGACGCCTCGTACCGCCCGACGGCAGCCGGGTTCGTCAGGATATCCGAAGGGAGATCGATGACCCAGGTCGCCTGACCCCTGCCCTTGGTCCTAGCCGGGGCGCACCCGTCAGGACCGGGAGGACCGCACAGATCCCAGGTCAAGGTGACCCGCACGCGGTAGCCAGGAGGCTCGTGGTAGGTCACGACGAGCCGCGCGCGGGCCTCGGGCTGTGCGATCTCCTGGAACCAGCCGCTCAAGAGCTCGGCGAGCGAGCTGGCCAGCCCGACTGGCCCCTGCCCGGCGCTGACGAACGTCTGCACGCTCGGGCGCGAGCTGGTCTCCAGCTCCGCCTTGACCACGACCTCAGCCGCCCGCTCGACCCAGCCCTGCTCCGGGTGATCCGGCTCCCGTTGCAGCTTGAGGACATAGGTGCCGGTGGTCTCGGCCTGGTGCACCTTGCCGGGGACGAGCACGACGTTGTGCTGGTACTGGCCAGGCATGTCGAAGCGGCTCTCCCAGGGCATCACCACCGCGTGCTCGGGCGCTCCTGCGACGGTCGACCACTCGACGCGCCAGCCTGGGATCGACCGCGGCAGCGTGCCCACCGTCTCCATCCCTGGTAAGCCGAGGAAATCGAGGCAGTCGCGCAGTGCTCTCTCGGCCTCCACCATGCCCTCACCGCCGCGCTTCTGGAGAAACTCCTGCCACTCGGCGTCGTCGATGCCGACGTAGGCCTTGAAAGTGGCCCGCTTGTCTGCCTCGCCGGCTTTCGGCTTGTGCACCGGGTTGTCCGAGAGGGTGGCGATCCAGATGTTCGCATGACCGTAGAGCACGACCAGGCGATACAGCCGGTCGAGGATCCGGGTCACCCCAAGTGCCAGTTGGATAGCCTCTACATCGTCCGCGTCCACCCCGGCCCGGCGGAGGGCCTCGCGGATTGCCTTGCGGCGTTCCTGGTTGGCGATGAGGTGGACAGCGTCGCCGCCGCCGACGCCCCACTCGCGCCGCAGCTCCGTGCAGGGGGCGGCCGTCTCGGCCAGGGGCACCGCCAGCCCGCCCGACCAGTCGAACGGCACACTACCCGGATCGTAGCGCTCCAGCGAGGCAGCCAGGATCCGCGCCTCCAGCATGGTCAGGTGCACGTCCTCGGCACGGGCCGTGCCGCTGGCCAGGTCGACCGGCGGGCTCTGGTACGCCCCATCGCGGCTAGGAAGAGCGGCGGGAAGTTGTACGGGTCGTTCGGGCTCTTCAGCGCCTCCGCGTGCCAGGCGCCGAGAAACTCGACGAGCTGCGCGCCCGGCGCGGCGTCGGGCCGGAACGGCCAGCCGAGGTCGGCCATGATCTGCGCGAACTCGGCCAGCGTCAGGTGGCTGGTCGTCTCCTTGTCGCGCGCCTCCAGGGCCATGGCGAGCGTCTCCGCCGGGGTGGCCCGGGTGGCGGCGATGGGGGGAACGGCTTCCTGGAAGACGACGCCCTCGCGGGT
>JADBJL010000091.1 GCA_014874455.1 Thermomicrobiaceae bacterium | reverse complement strand
TCTGTAGCCAGCGAGCGTTCCGTAACTGACCGGGAACCAGAGGTTCCCCTCAGGATCGGCGACTGCCGGGCCCGTAACCCGTACTTCAGCGCCTTCGGGCATCACCGTCAGCGTGGTCGCGCTGAAACTCGGGCCATCGCGCAGCCGCAACCCGTCGCCGCCGGTGCCGCTGACGACGGCAAGATCCCCAGCGGCCAGGCCAGCAGCCATGACCTGGGAGGTAAGCAGGCTGGAGAGCAGTACTGCACAGCACGCGAGATAGGCGAGAGCTCGCGTCTTCCCCAATCGGTCTCCCTTCCCTCTCCAGGGCCCGCCTCTCACTCGTCGGAAGCCGGGCGATGACCATGCCGGAGCTACCGCTTTCGCTTGGACGTGTGGACGTGCGCGCTCGGCTCGCTGTCCCCCATCACCAGTATAGCCCCGGCCGGAGCCACGTCCTCGATCCGCCGCGCCGTCAAGACGCAGACTACCAGAAGCCGCGATCGGACGCAACTGGATGATGATCGGAAATGCTCGCCCCCAGTCAGCACAGGGCTGGCGGTACAATCAAGAGCGTGCCTGCGTCCAGAGGCTGGATAGGGGGGTGAATGGCACCGGTACAGACGACGCTGAGTACGACCGAGCTGGCTCGGCTGGCGAGCCTCGCTCGCGACTTGCGGCGCGAGGTGCTGGTCATGACGACCGAGGCCGGTTCAGGCCACCCGTCGAGCTCGCTGTCGGCCGTCGAGATCCTCGTCGCCCTCTACTTCGGTGGCATCTTACGGTACGATCCGGCTCGGCCGCATTGGCCCGACCGCGACCGCTTCATCCTGTCCAAAGGGCATGCGGCTCCGATTCTGTACGCGGTACTGGCCTACGCCGGGTACTTCCCCAAGGAGCAGCTCAGGACGCTGCGGCAGCTCGGCAGCCCGCTCGAAGGTCACCCGAACATGCGGCGCCTGCCAGGAGTGGAGGCGTCCACCGGGAGCCTCGGGCAGGGGCTCTCGATCGGGCTGGGCCACGCGCTGGCCGCCAGGCTGGACGGCCGGAACTACCACGTGTACGCGCTCCTGGGCGACGGCGAGATCGAGGAGGGCCAGGTCTGGGAGGCCGCGATGGCGGCAGCCCAACGGCGAGTCGGCAACCTGGTCGCCATCGTCGACCACAACCGGTACCAGCAGACCAGCCCCGTCGCCAGCGTTACCGACCCGCTGGCCTATGCCGCCAAGTGGCAGGCGTTCGGCTGGAAGGTGGTCGAAGTCGACGGGCATGACCTGCTCGCGGTGCACCAGGCGCTTCGCTTCGCGACCGCTTTCGAGGACGGCCCCGTCGCGGTCATCGCGCATACGGTCAAAGGCAAAGGCGTGCGGCTCCTCGAGCAAGACTTCACCTGGCACGGCCGCGCGGTGCCGCGCGATCGGTTGCAGCAGGTATTGGAGGAGCTGGAATGAACCTCGGTACACGCGTCGGACTGAAGCTCGGCAAGGCAACGCGCGACGCGTTCGGGGAGGCCCTGCGCGATCTAGGGCGCGACTTTCCCCAACTGGTCGTGGTCGACGGCGATGTCAGCAACTCGACCCGCACGGAGTGGTTCGCGAAGGCGTTCCCAGACCGCTTCTTCAATGTCGGCATCGCCGAGTCGAACCTGGTCGGCGTCGCCTCAGGGTTGGCGGCCAGCGGCAAGATCGCCGTTGCGGCGAGCTTCGCCTGTTTCCTCCTCTGCAACGCGTTCGATCAGATCCGGATGAGTGTGGCCTTTCCGCGCCTCAACGTGAAGCTGGTGGGCAGCCATGCCGGCATCAGTATCGGCGAAGATGGGCCCTCGCAGATGGGGATCGAGGACGTCGCGCTCGCCTGTGCGCTCCCTGGCGTGGCGGTGCTGGTGCCCGCCGACGAGCACGCGACGCGGTCAGCGACGCGCGCGATGCTCCTCCACGACGGGCCGACCTATCTCCGCCTGGGGCGCCCGCCGGTTCCGGTGATCTACGACGAGTCGTTCGAGTTCGTCATCGGCAGGGCGTACCAGCTCCGTTCGGGTTATGACGTGACGCTGGTGGCGAACGGCATCATGGTCGCGGCGGCGCTCGACGCGGCCGAAGAGCTGGCGAGCCGGGGAATCCAGGCGCGCGTGCTCGACGTGCCGACGGTCAAGCCGGTCGACGAAGCGGCCCTGGTGGCGGCAGCCCGCGAGACCGGCGGCATCGTCGTGGCAGAGGAGCACCTGCACTACGGCGGGCTGGGAAGCGTAGTGGCGATGACGGTCGCCCAGCATCACCCCTGCCCGATGGCGTTCGTCGACCTCGACGACACCTATGCCGAGTC
Source organism: Thermomicrobiaceae bacterium (assembly GCA_014874455.1). Lineage (GTDB taxonomy): Bacteria > Chloroflexota > Chloroflexia > Thermomicrobiales > Thermomicrobiaceae > Thermalbibacter. Next base: position 65,235 of record JADBJL010000091.1, on the reverse strand, counting down.
GGGCACGCCCGACGACCTGCTTCGAGCCTATGGCCTGACGGCCGAACGGATCGTCGAGGCCGCCGAGCGTGTGGTGGCGGAACGGTGACCGCGCAGCCAGGGCGCCAGCGGGGCGCTGTGGACGAGCTGAAGCGGTTGGCAGCCGCCTATGCGGCCGAGCTCGTCGAACCCGGGATGGTCGTCGGGCTCGGCAGCGGTTCGACGGCCGAACTCGTCATTCGCGAGCTGGCGAGTCGGATGCGAGCTGGGTTGGCGCTCAGGAGTGTGGCGACCTCGCGGCGCTCGGAGCGGCTCGCCCGGCGGCTCGGCATCCCGCTGCTGACCCCGGAAGAGGTACCGGCCATCGATCTGGCGATCGACGGCGCCGACGAGGTCGAGCGAGGCACGCTCGAGGTGCTGAAGGGTCGCGGCGGCGCGCTGGTTCGCGAGAAACTGGTCGCCTCGCTGGCCCGGCGGCTCGTTATCGTGGTTGACGATTCCAAGCTCGTCGATCGGCTGGGCGAGCGGATGCCGGTTCCGGTCGAAGTGGTGCCGTTCGGCTGGACAGTGCCGGCGCGCGAGCTGGAGCGCCTGGGTGGGAAACCGGTGCTGCGGCTGACCGCCTCTGGTCGCCCCTACCGCTCTGACAACGGCAATGTGATCCTAGACGTGAACTTCGGCCCGCTCGACCAACCGGAGGCGCTGGCGCGCGAGATCAAACTGATTACCGGCGTCGTCGACCACGGCCTGTTCATCGACTTGGTCGAAGCGGTGGTCGTCGGCGGGCCCAGCGGTGTGACCGTCCTCCGCCGGGCGTAGACCGGTTGCGAGCCGAGCCACTTGCCAGCCTCCCCGCTGGCCACTATACTGTACGTACAATATGTACGGTCACCTCGAGCCGGGGAGAGCGCGTCGATGGAGAGACAGAGAGAGGGGAACCGGAGCCTGGTGGCGCTGTACGCGACCCGGCAGCGGCAGCGTCAGCGCGAAGGTCTCCTGGTGGTACCGTTGCCGGAGCCGCGGGTACGTCGCTTCGGCCGGCGGCCGCCCAAAGCGTTGCGGTTGAAGCAGCTCCCGCCAGCGGTGCTGCTCGGTGGGCTCTCGGCGCTGCTGGTCGGGCCGACGGCAGCCGGCGCGGCTACGACACACCTGATCCAGCCCGGCGAGACGCTGAGCGAGATCGCGGCCCGCTACGGAACGACCGTGCAGGCGCTCGCGCAGCTCAACGGGATTGCGGATCCCGACTTCATCCTTGCCGGTCACGAGTTGCTCCTCTCCGAAGCATCGAGCGCGGCGGCCCGGCGTCACCGCGTGCAGGAAGGCGAGACCCTCGCGGAGATCGCGCGGCAGTACGGGGTCACAGTGCAAGCGATTGCTGCCGCGAATGGCCTGGCTGACCCCGACAGGCTGCTGGCGGGTAGCGAGCTGGTCATTCCGGCCGATGGACGCGCGCCCGCGCTGAGCGAGCCGGAGAGTCTCGTCCATGTGGTGGCTCCTGGCGAGACGCTGGGGGGTATCGCCCGGCGCTACGGCGTCGACGTCGCTGTCCTGATGCAGGTCAATGGCCTACCAGACCCTGACCGGATCTTCGAGGGGCAGATGCTCCGCGTGCCGGCGAGTCGGCCGACCACGGCGCAGTCCGGCGAGGGCGTGCTTTTGAGCGGCGTGCCAGCGTTTCAGCAGTCGTTGCCGCTGAGCTGTGAGTCGGCTGCCCTGAGCATGGTGACCGCCTACTATGGCCGCCAGGTCTCGGAGTGGGTCTTCATCGAGAACATGCCTTATCACCCCAACCCGCACCGGGGCTTTCGCGGCGACATGAATGGGGTATTCGGCGGCACCGATGACTACGGCGTCTATGCCGAGCCACTGGTGCCGCTGCTGGAGCGCTACGGTTTCCAGGCGCAGGTCGTGTATGCCCAGGACGACGCGGCTGTGCTGCGGTCGGAGATCGACCGGGGCCGTCCGGTCGTGGTTTGGATGACCAACATGGCCAGCGTGCAGCCGCGGTTGACGGGCGAGTACGAGGGTGAAACCTTCTCACTGGTACCGCAGGAGCACGTCGTCGTGGTCTACGGCTACGACCAGGACTGGGTCTATGTCGCCGATCCGGGGGACGGCCGATACCGCGCCTTTGCCTGGGACGACTTCATGCGCTCCTGGGGCTACTTCGACGGCATGGCGCTCCTGGTCAGCCCAGCGGCGTAGGGCGAGCAAGCAAAACCCGAGCAGCTCACGGAGTCCGCCCCGCAAGCGTCGTTGACGGTAAGCACCCGTGCTGCCGGCATCGCCCCACGCGGTACGATGCGGCAACGGTATCAGCGAGGCGCTCGAGGTTCCGGCCCGCTCACCAGACGCGCACGCCGCGCACTGGTGAGAGCATCGACAGGATGGTGAACAACGGTGGGAGCCAGGCGACGAGCGTCAGCACGATCGCGACCGTGACCCAAGGCCGCCAGCGGTCGAGCAGCACCGGTACCCGAGGCATCTCACCGGGAGCATACTCGGCCAGAGGCACTTCCACCTGCGCCGGTCGGCGCGAGACCGTGAGCGTGAGCACGATGTTGAGCAGGTACAGAACCCCGCCGATGAACATTAACGTGCCCCCGATGGCCGCGATCGGCGAGTTAAACCAGTAGTGCCAGGCGGGGAGGTCGTACTGGGCGGCGGCGATCTGTGTCCGGCGCGGCATTCCCATCAAGCCGAGCCGGTGCAGCGTCTCCGAGAAGATCAGCTCCCCCACGAAGAAGATCCAGGCCTGAGCGAGCGCCAGCCGGGGGCTCCAGAGCGCCCGACCGCTGAGGAACGGGACGAGCCAGTAGGTGATACCGAAGAACGTCAGCGTGACGGCCGCACCGACGGTGAGGTGAAAGTGCCCGACGATCCAGCGCGTGTTGTGCACGACCAGGTTGACGTTGTAGGAGGCGTTGGAGAGCCCGCTGATCCCGCCGAAGATGAAGAGGATGAGTGCCAGCGCCTGGGCGGTGAAGGCTGGCTCTCCCCAGGGAAGGCGCGGGATCCAGTCGAGCCAGCCGCGGGCGCCGCGTGCCCGCCCGGCGAACTCGAGGGTGGCCCCCACGTTGAACATGGTCAACAGGCTGGCGAAGAAGACGAGGAACGTGAAGAAGGCGTGCACCAGCTTCATCCACTCGGACACACCTGGATCGGTGTACTGGTGGTGCAGCCCGACCGGGAGCGACATGATCAGGAACACGATGAAGGCGATGCGAGCGACGTTCTCGCTGAACAGCCGGCCGCCGGCCAGGCGCGGCAGCATGCCGTACCAGGAGACGACGGCAGGCAGCAGCCAGAAGTAGACGATCGGGTGGCCGGTGAACCAGAAGAGCGAGCGGGCGAGCAACGGATCAACGGTCGAGACGATCCCGAGCGACCAGGGCAGGAGCAGCACGACGACCTCGAGGGCCACGCCGACGCTGGCGATCGTCCACATCACGAAGGTCATCAGCGCGCCGAAGGCAGCGATCGGCGTCCGCTCGCCTGGATGCTCGGCGCGCCAGCGCCGGTAGGTCAGCACGTAGTTGACCAGGGTCAACCAGGTGCCGATCACAACCAGGGCCAGGCCGAGGTAGAAGGCTGGGTTCGCCCGCATCGGCGCGTAGAAGGTATAGAGCACGGTCGCCTGGTTGAGGAGGATCGCACCCACCGTCAGCACCCAGCCGACCAGCATCAACCAGAAGGTCCACCAGGCCAGCCGCATCGAGGCGAGCGGGCGGCGCAGCGCATAGACCATGGTGAAGCTGAGGAACCCGCAGATGAAGAAGGTCGTCCAGAGCAACGCGTTGCCGACGCCGTGCAGGGTGAGCCCCTGGTAGTACGAGCGAAAGATCGGAAACCTGTCCTGCAGGTCGACGTTCGCGGTATCGAAGGCCTGGTAGATCGCTGAGATGTTGGCGAGAGTGAGCGAGACGAGCGCGACGGCGAGGTAGGCCCCGGTCAGCCGGTGCACCGAACTGAGCTCGGCAGCAGAGCGCGTCGGCTGGCTGCTCATGGCGTCCCCTCCACGATGATGCGGCCCCACATCAGGTGGTGCCCGACACCACAGTACTCATGGCACATGAACTGATAGTTCCCCTGCTTGGAGAAGGTGATCGTGGTACGGGTGACCCGGCCGGGGATGAGCATGAGGTTCACGTCGGTGCCGGGGATCTCGAAGCCATGGATCACGTCCCGGCTGGTTGCAACGATGTCGACCTGCGCGCCGACCGGTACTCGTACCTCGTTGGGCTGGAACTGCCAGGCGCTCGCGATGATCGTGAGCTGGTAGCGATTCGGGCCGATCTGGGTGAGGCCAGGAGTGTCGAACGGCGGTGTCTCGCTCAGGCGGGCCGGATCGACTGTGGTGCCGAGGCCGGGCAGGTGGATGCCCATCCCGAACGCTGCGATGATGACAGCGACCAGCATGGCCGTCGGAATCGCGATACTCGGGAGTATCCACGCCAGCTCGAAGATATACGGCTCGTGGGCCTCTCGCGGCTGTTGCGCCGTCATCGCTCACCTCCGCATCCACAGCTCGGCGTACAGGGTGAGCCAGGCGCCGACCAGCACGATGAAGAACAAGAGCATCAGCAGAAGCGCGCCCTTGGGAGCCTCTTCAGGAGGCGTCGCGTTCATCCCCCTGCCTCCTCCCGATAATCCGTGAGGTCTAGGGACATACTAGAGGCGAATGTACACGGTGTCAAGCAGGTCTCGTGAATTTTGCGAGCACGTTCGCTGACTCGGATCGCCACTATGAGCCAGCCACGCTTTCCGCATGAAACTGGCCGCGGCTATGCCGCGAAAGCCGGATCGGCACGCGGAGTTCGCCCCGGCACGTCTTTGCGCATAGTTGATTGCCTCACGAGCATGGTCACGTTAAGGTACTGTGTACGAGCGGCAGGGAGAGGGCTCGACGAGGGGGTGGCATGCAGTCGACCGGCACGGGGCCGCTGCGGACCGGTCGCCGGCCTGGATGGCGGTCGATCCTGGTCTTTCTCGTGGTTAGCCTGGCCCTCTTGATGTCGAGTATCGGGATGACGGCGGTCGCGCTGGCGTTCCCGGCGATGACCGAAGGGTTGAACGCCAGTGTCGTCTGGGTCGGCTGGGTGCTGACCGGCTACCAGCTCACGCAGACGGTCATGATGCCGCTTGCGGGCAAGCTCAGCGACGAGTTGGAGCGCAAACGGCTTTTCCTGGCCTGCGTGGTGCTCTTCAGCGTGAGCTCGCTGCTCTGCAGTTTCGCCCCGAACGTCTATCTCCTCATCCTCTTCCGTATCCTCCAGGCGGTCGGCGGTGGCGCGTTCATGCCGTCGGCGGCAGGAATCGTCAGCGATGTCTTCGATGAGCGCTGGCGCCCGACGGCGATCGGCCTGTTCACGAGCGTGTTCCCGATCGGCGGGTTGGTGGGATCGGTGGCCGGTGGGTGGCTGGTCGAGCAGTTCGGCTGGCGCGCCGTCTTCTTCGCCAACGTGCCGATCGGGATCGTCTTGCTGCTGGGAGGACTCGCGTTGATTCCGGGTGGCGCGCGGCGAGGGCGAGAGCGACGAGTCGACGTTGCTGGTGCCAGCCTCTTCGCACTCGGTATGCTCGGCATTCTGAGCGGCATGACGGTGCTGGGTGACCGCCAGGCGTTCACCTGGCACGTGATGCTCTGGTGGCTGCTCGGTTTCGTCGCTCTGGTCGCGTTCGTCTTTCACGAGAGCCACGTCGCCGACCCGATGATCGATCTGCGCCTGCTCCGTGGGCGTGCCTTCGCGGCGGTCAACCTGTACAACTTCCTCCACGGGGCGCTGGTCTTCGGCTTTTTCACCTTCGTGCCGCTCTACGCCATCGATGCCTATGGTCTCGGCGAGACGGCGGTCGGCTTCCTCCTCACCCCGCGGGCGCTCGCCATGGCGCTGTGCTCGATGCTGAGCTCCTTCTTCCTGATCAGGCTCGGGTATCGTCTCCCGATGATCGCTGGCGTCCTGCTGGTGAGCGCTAGCCTGTTCCTGACCGCTCAAGGCTGGCACCAGGTGTCCATCATTGGGTATCCGGTGAGCGACGCGGTGCTGCTCGCGATGCTCGTGGCGATCTCGGGCGTCGGTACCGGCGTCAGCGCGCCGGCCTCCAACAACGCGGCATTGGAGTTGATGCCGGAGGCGGTGGCACGGATCGTCGGGATGCGCGGGATGTTTCGCTCGACCGGCGGCGTGGTCGGCACGGCGCTGGTCGTCCTCCTGCTGAGCTCTTTCCGCAGCCCCGGTGAAGGGCTCGCGGTGATCTTCCAGGTCAGCTCACTGTTGATCCTGCTCATGATCCCGCTGGTCTTCCTGATCCCCGACACTGCCCGCCTGCGCCGCCAGGCGCGCCGGCAGCCGGTGAGCCCGGCCCGCGGCAGCGCGGCGGACTAGCCGCCCGCCGCATCCTTGTGCCTTGCCAGCGGCGGCTCCGCTCTCCAGCACCGGAGTGCCCAGCACGCGTGCGGGGTGTACCTGTCGCACCCAGACCTGCACGCCCGACTCGCTCTCGATGGGGGCGTCGAGGCGCATCGCTCTCTCCCCCGTCCCGGCGCGTGGTTCCTCCGGGGTCACCCCTGCCTCGGCGACCTGTCATTCCGTGCCCTCAGGATACGAGTCGCGCTGCGAGATAGACGATGACCAGGTTCAGGAGCAGGTTGATGACAGAGACGATCGCCGAGAGCCGCGCGAGGCGGCGACGGTATGCCTCGGCCTGTGGGTCGTTGTCGGCCGCCTGGGTCGCCAGGCGGGTCAGGCGGGGGCCGAAGATCTGACTGTGGAGAAACGTCAGCGCGATGACCACGGCCACGAGGCACAGCTTGGCGAACAAGACCTGCCCATAGGTCGACTGTGCGGCAGGCAACGACTCCCAGGCGACGCCGCGCCGCTCCCCGTTGAGGAAGCCGGTCACGACCAGCAGCGCCAGCGCGATCCAGCCCACGACCGCGAAGCGGCCTCCGAGCTGGGCCACGAGGAGAGTACGCTGAGCTGAAGGGAGAGTGCGTCGCAGCACCGGCAGCAGCACCAGTACCAGGAAGAGCTGGCCGCCGATCCAGGTCATCGCGGCCAGCAGGTGAACCCAGCGGATCGCTGCCCACAGCCAGTCCATCCGGTTCGCGCTCCACCCCCTCGGCTCACTCCGAGCCCGTACCCCCAGTGGATCGTAGCGGCTCGGCTGCGACCACGTCATCAGGTCGTCTCCGCGAGTGTAGAGAGGGAAGAGCACAGGGATGCAACGAGGGAACCGAGTGTGAACGCGCTCACGATTTGGTACGATACACCGCTGAGAGGTGTGCCGGCAGAACCTGCGATGCGGATCGGGTGGCGTGCCACGGTCAGGTGGGTAGCAGAGTTGCGGCCGGCCGGGCGCTCGGGTGAACGAGCTACCCGGCCGCTGTGTGGGCACAAGGCGGAGGAGCGGCCATCGTGCAGTCATCTGGTTCAGCCTCGACGCCCTTACTGACGATCGGGGTGCCCCGCGAGACGATACCGGGCGAGCGGCGCGTCGCGCTGACGCCCGAGGTCGTCCGCAAGCTCGTGGGGCGCGGGTTCGCGGTGCTGGTCGAGCGGGAGGCCGGGCTGGCCGCCGGCTTCACCGACGAGGAATACGAAGCGGCGGGCGCGCAACTCGTCTCGGATGCCGCCGCCGTCTACGGCCGGGCCTCGCTGGTGGTGAAAGTCCAGCGTCCCACCCAGCATGAGGTCGACCTGTTGCAGCCCGGTGCAGCGCTCATCGCCTTCCTCCAGCCGCTGGTTCGCCCGGAGCTGATAGCCGCGTTAGCGGAACGCAAGGTCACGGCGATCAGCATGGACACCATTCCGCGCATCACGCGGGCGCAACCGATGGACGCGCTCTCCTCGATGAGCACGGTCGCCGGCTACAAAGCGGTGTTGCTGGCGGCCAACGAGTTGCCCAAGTTCTTCCCGCTGATGATGACGGCCGCTGGCACCATCCGGCCAGCGAAGGTGCTGATCCTCGGCGCTGGCGTGGCCGGGCTCCAGGCGATCGCGACGGCGCGCCGGCTCGGCGCCATCGTCGAAGCGTTCGACACCCGCCCGGTGGTGAAGGAGCAAGTGGAGAGCCTTGGCGCCAAGTTCCTGGAGATCGAGATCAGGACGGAGGAAGTTGGCGGCTACGCCACCGAGCTGGCCGAAGAGCACCTGCGGCTGGAGCAGGAGCTGATCCACAACCACTGCGTCGAGGCGGACGTCGTGATCACGACCGCGCTGGTGCCTGGCCGGCGCGCGCCGCTGCTGATCCGCGAAGAGACCGTGCGGGCGATGCGACCGCGATCGGTCATCGTCGACCTGGCGGCCGAGATGGGTGGCAACTGCGAGCTGACGCAGCCTGGTGAGACGGTCGTCCGCTATGGCGTGACGATCATGGGGCCGCTGAACCTGCCGAGCGAGATGGCATACACGGCCAGCCAGATGTATGCCCGCAACGTGACCGCGCTGATCGAACACCTGGCGCCACGGGGAGAGCTGGTCTTCGACTTCGAGGACGAGATCACGCGCGGCGTGGTGCTGGCGAGAGATGGCGAGATCCTGCACGAGCCGACGCTGGCCCGATTGAAGGAGGAGGTGCGGTGAACCAGGAATTGCTGCTCGGCCTCTACGTGCTCATTCTCACGATCTTTCTCGGGTTCGAGGTGATCTCGCGGGTTCCCTCGTTGCTGCACACTCCGCTGATGTCGGGCACCAACGCCATCCACGGCATCGTGCTCTTGGGCGGCATCCTGGTTGCCGGGAGCGCTGACAGCCCGCTGCTCTACCTGCTGGGGTTCCTCGGCTGCGCGCTCGGAGCGGCCAACCTGTTCGGCGGGCTGGTGGTGACCGACCGCATGCTCGAGATGTTCAAGCCGAGGGTGGCGGAGAAGCCGGAGGAGGCGCGGCCGGTACCGGCCGGCGCGGCTGTGCAGGCAGTGCGTGAGAAGGAGCCGGTGAGGAAGCCGTGATCGAGAACTATCGAGACGCCCTGATCGACCTTGCCTACCTCGTGTCCGCGGTCGCGCTGGTCTTCGGCCTGAAGCGGATGAGCGCGCCACGGACGGCCCGTTCGGGGAACCAGATCTCCGCGGCCGCGCTGCTCTTGGCCGTCGTGGTTACACTGCTGGATCGGCACATCACCTGGAGCGCGGCCAACGTCGCAGTGATGGTCTTCGGGATCGGCGTCGGCACCGTGGCCAGCGTCTACCTGGCACGAGTGGTGCCGATGACCGCCATGCCGCAGATGGTCGCGCTGTTCAACGGCATGGGTGGCGGCACCGCGGCGGTCGTCTCGGTGGCAGAGTTCCAGCGCTTCGCCGCCTCGGGGGCCGTCAGCAGCGGCGAAGCAGTGTCGGTCGCCTTCGGCACGACGATCGGCTCGATCGCGCTCACCGGGAGCCTGATCGCTTTCGCCAAGCTGCAGGAGCTCATGACCGGGCGCCCGGTGCGGTTCCCGCTCCAGTTGCCGGTGAACGTGGCCGCCTTCCTCGGCATCGTCGCGCTCTGGGTCTGGCTGCTGGGGCTGGCCGGCGGGGTGGCGGTCGTCTGGCTGTTGTTCGCGCTCGCCCTGCTGTTCGGCGTCCTGCTGGTGCTGCCGGTCGGCGGCGCCGACATGCCGGTGGTGATCGCGGTGCTGAACTCGATGACGGGGCTCGCTGCGGCTGCCACCGGGTTCGTGCTGGACAACCAGATCCTGATCGTGGCCGGCGCGCTGGTGGGTGCCTCTGGTTCCCTGCTCACTGTCCTGATGAGCCGGGCCATGAACCGCTCGCTCGCCAACGTGATGTTCGGCGCGTTCCGCGTGTCGGGCCGCGCCGCGGCGGTCGCTGAAGCTAAGCCGATCCGGGAAATCACGCCCGAAGACGCGGCTGTGCTGATGGCCTATGCCAACGAGGTGATCATCGTGCCTGGGTACGGGCTGGCGGTCGCGCAAGCCCAGCACCAGTTGCGCGAGCTGGCCGTCGAGCTGGAGAAGCGCGGAGTCGAGGTGAAGTTCGCGATCCATCCGGTGGCCGGTCGCATGCCCGGGCACATGAACGTGCTGCTGGCCGAGGCCAACGTGCCGTACGACCAGCTCTACGAGATGGAGCAGATCAACGACGAGTTCCAGCGGGCCGACGTGGCGCTGGTCGTCGGCGCGAACGACGTGGTCAACCCGGCGGCGCGCACCGATCCCTCCAGCCCGATCTACGGCATGCCGATCCTGAATGTCGACCAGGCGCGCAACGTGATCGTGCTCAAGCGCAGCATGCGGCCTGGCTTCGCCGGTATCGAGAACGAGCTGTTCCACATGCCGCAGACCCGCATGCTGTTCGGCGATGCCAAGGAGTCGCTGATCAAGCTGATCGAGGCGGTCAAGGCGGCCTAGGCCCGAGCAGCACCTGCGCAGCGGTTTGCGCGCCACTCCTTACCCGTTCACGCCGAGCTGCCGTAGAAGGATATGCCTGCTCCACCGGCAAACTCAGGCGAACGGTTCTCAATGTCACCCTTCGCCCCCAGCGGCGCGGCGCCTGGCTAGTTCCGCACCCAGATGGGTGAGCGGCCGGCCGAGCGCCGCTCTACCCATGCAGCATCATGCTGTCGAGGAAGAGGCGTTTGACCAGCTCTCGTCGGCTCCTGATCCCGACCTTCTCGAAAATGGGCGAGAAGTGGTTCTGAACGGTTGACTTGGAGATGAATTGGGCAGCGGAGATCTGGCGTGTCGAGTAGCCGCGCGCGACGAAGTTGACGACTTCCCTTTCCCTGCCGGTCAAGCTATAGGCAGCCTCGTGCAACCCCGCCAGTGCTCTCGGCCCGGCGGGGATAATGACCACCATCGTCCCGGATGCTCCGCCCGGCCGCGACTCGGCCGGAGATGCCTGCAGCGTGAACCACGTTCCTGAACGCCCGCGGACGTAGAGGTTTGTCGCGCTGGAGATATCCGGGGCATTCGCAACCGCTCGTCGCAGCGCGCCTACCGCCGCCCAGACGACAAATGGAAGGTAGTTCGCTCCAGTCGCAGTTCCTCCGAGTTTCTGCAAGAGGCGATCCGCTGCCGTGTTGCGGTACACGATGCGATCGCAGCGGTCGAGGATGAGCACGCCTGCAGTTTCATCGCCCACGGGTTCGAGTTGGCTTCGGGGTCTCAGCGCCGCCGCGCGCAGGCCAGCGCCGAGGTGCGGCGAGATCCGCTTGACGAACTCGACCTCGAGTTCGCTGAAGTCCGGGCTGCCCGCCTCCCGAATCAGGCACAATCCGCTTCAGGGGAGGCCCCGGCCGTCAAGACGGCGCGAAGCTCATAGCCGAATCCCTTCAGCTTGTTGAACTCCCGATGCCTGAGAGCATGCTCGAGGCTTCCTCGAGTGCCATCAGAGAGTCGCACGACCGCGATTCTCTTGCGTGCCATCCAGCCGTATTCGTTCACGTCGTCCTCGAAATAGATGTGCTCCCAGAAGAAGCGTGTCTCCTCCTCGTTGGCCAGCTCCTCACTGTGGGCTATGCTCGTTGGGAGGCTGGTCAAAGGACCCATCGTGCCTATGGCGTAGGCCTCGAACGGGACGATACGCCTCACGCATCTGACCGTCTCCCGGCACAGCGTCTCGACGTCGTGCCCCTGGCGGCACAGCCGTTCGATCTCCGCGGATGCCTAGTCTCGGGCGCACTCGGATACGCTCATAGCCCTGCTGCCCGATGAGTTCCTCGATCACAAGGTTGATGCGCAATTCTAACAGCGGACGGCGCTCCGCGGTGTCGCTCGAAGAAGTGGTTGCTACCGTGCAGTAACCGAAAGCAGCACATTTCTACTATTTCCGCACCTCGTCGCCGGGCGTAGATTCGAAGCATCAGTTGCAGGGCATACCGCGACAGATTCCGGCGTTCGATTCGGCGACTGGTGGTCGCACGTTCGGCCGCTGCCGGCACAGACAGTGCGGTGAGTGGCGGCCTGTGGAGGTGGATGATGGAGGACACGTTGCACTTGGCGCATGCCTACTTCGATGCCTGGAACCGTCGCGATGCCGCGGGTATCGTCGCGACGTTCGCTGAGGATGGTACCTACAATGATCCTGTAGCCCAGGAACTCAACGGCGAAGCCATCGGCGCCTATGCCCGTCGGCGATGGGGAGCGTTCCCGGACCTCTCGTTTGAGATAGTGGATGAGACTCTGGTCAACGATGCACAAATCGCCACTCAATGGCTGATGAAAGGCACCAACACCGGTTCTTTCTAGGGCCTTCCGCCGAGTGGACGTTCGATCGCGCTGCCGGGAGCCGACTTCATCACCGTCGTGGAGGGCAAGATTCGCTTGGTGCAGGGATACTTCGACGCCGGGGAGGTGCCGCGGCAGTTGGGCCTGCAAACCCTGGTGCTACCCCATACCCTGGGCCCCTATCAGTTCGGCTCTGCCGTTTCCGTTCAGAGCGGCAGGAAGAACAAACCAGGGGCGTTCAGCATTACCCTGATCTAGGTCCGTTCCGGGCAGGAGGGAGAGCAGGTCAAGGATTCCAGCCGTGCGATCGAGGCCGAGATGGTCGCCATGCCAGGGTTCATCGGCTGGATCGGCATCAGCATCGGTGACCGGCTGATGACCGTAACGGCCTGGGAAGACGCGGCAAGCACTGAGCGACTCCTTCGCGACGGGACCCACCTCGAGGCGATGAAGAGGTTCTTCGGGCCAGATTTCGGAGCCGCCGTGTACACGAGCGTCTGGCGCGCCGAACGTCTGAATGCGATGTGGGTACGCTGTGCGAAGTGCGGCCGGGTAGTGGACTATGAGAAGACCAGTGGGCAGTGCAGATGTGGGCAAACGCTCCCTGAGCCGCCGCCTTACTGGTGAGCAGAGCCCAGCGAATCCGATGCTCGCGCCGCTTTCAGGCTCAACGTGCCAGGCTCGATCTCAGGGTGTGCAACCAGCGCTCGCCCGTGAGCCTCTGACCTTGAGGCCTTGCACGCTGCCTGCCTGAGAGAACTCCTAACGGGGCGACGCTGCGTGCGCTCAGGTACCTGTGGCGCTGAGCGCTTCACGTACCCGCGGGCGGACGGCGGTGGCCAGCAGCCGGAGCGTCCGCTCGACCCGCTTCGGCTCCACGCCGCTCAGGTAGGGGTTGGCGAGGAAGACGTCGAGCCGCAGTGTGCGTGCCGCCTGGGCGATCGCCTCGGCACAGGTCTCCGGGCTGCCGGCGATGAGCGCTTCATTGGCCAGCAGCCGGTCGAGCGCCTGCTCGGCCTCCGAGGTGGAGCGCAGCGGCTGCAGCGACGAGGTCGCCTCCGCTGGCGACACCGGGAGGAGCTGCCCGAGGCGACGGAGATCCGCGACCATCTCTCGGCGGGCCTGCGCGTCGCTCTCGGCAACGTACAGCGAGCGCATCAACGCGAGCCGCACCGGGCTCGACGAGGACTCGGCCTGCCCGGCGCGCCAGGCGTCACAGGTCGCCTGGAGCTGGCTCAGCGGCCGGAAGCCGACCGCCAGCGACAGGCCGCTGCGGCCGGCCCAGCGCGCGGCTTCCGGGTCGGTGCCGGCGTACCAGAGGGGCGGGTGCGGCCGCTGGTACGGCGGCTCGACGTAGAGCTCGCGGAACCGGAACGCGATGCCAGGGTGATCGAACGACTCGCCCTGCCAGGCTCGCCGCATCAGTACCAGCGCCTCGAGGAAGAGCGCCTGGCGCCTAGCCGGGTCGATGCCCAGGCTGGCCAGCTCTTGCGGGCGGTGTCCCAGCCCGACTCCCACCTCGAGTCGTCCCCGGCTCAGGTGGTCGAGCACCGAGATCTGCTCCGCGAGTAACACGGGGTTGTGCAGCGGGAGCGTGTACGCCAGCACGCCGAGCCGTACCCGCCGGGTACGAGCCGCGACCGCGCCCAGCCACACGTTCGGGGCCGGTGTCCGGTACAGCGGGAGGAAATGGCGCTCGGCCACGAAGTAGTAGTCGAGGTCGAGCCGATCGATGAGCTCGGCGTCGCGCAGGCGCTCGGCGTAGACCCGCTCGGCCGGCACGTCCGGCGTCACCTGAAAGATGTCGAATACCCCGAACTGCACGGTGGCCCACCTCGTGTCGACCGGTTCCCTGCGCTGACTATACCGGAAACGAGGTCTCCTCAGCTCGGGAAGACTCCGAGCCTCGGGGGTGTTGAGTGCACCGTGAGCCTGTTCGCCCCGCCCGGTGCAGCGGCTCGCCGGCTGCGCTAGGCTACTAGGCGAGGGCAGACAGTGCGGCGCGGGCCGGAGCCTGCATTGCAGAGGAGGCACTTCCGTGGAATATCGGCGGCTGGGCAGCAGCGGCGTCCTGGTGTCGGTCATCGGGCTCGGGGGCAACACCTTCGGCCGCTACTGCGACGAGCGGCAGACAGCCGCGATCGTGCACCGAGCGCTCGATCTCGGTGTCAACCACATCGACACGGCCGATACCTACTCAAGGGGCCTGTCGGAGGAGTACATCGGCAAAGCGATCGTCGGGCGGCGTCACGAGGTGGTGCTGGCCACCAAGACAGGGTACCCGCTGCACGAGGGGCCGAACGGCCAGGGGCTCTCGCGCCGGCGCATCGTCGCCAGCCTGGAGGCGAGCCTCAAGCGCCTCGGCACCGACTACGTCGATCTCTTCTACCTCCACCGGCCCGATCCGGACACGCCGGTCGAGGAGAGCCTGCGTGCCCTCGACGACCTCGTGCGGGCAGGTAAGGTGTGCTATGCCGGGGTGTCGAACTACGCCGCGTGGCAGGTCGCCGATATTCTGGGGCGGTGCGAGCGCCGTGGCTACGCGCCGCCGGTGGTGAGCCAGTCGCTCTACAACGTGCTGGAGCGCGGGATCGAGCAGGAGCTGATCCCGGCCTGCCGTTTCTACGGGCTGGGCATCATCCCCTACTCGCCGCTGGCCGGCGGTTTCTTGTCCGGCAAGTACCGCCCTGGCGAGCCGGTGCCGCCGGGCGTGCGCGGGTACGAGAACCCGGCTTGGCAGCAGCGCTGGCTGACCGAGCGTAACTTCCGGGTGCTGGCGGCCCTAGAGACGTTCGCCGCCGAGCGTGGGCGGTCGGTCGGCGAGCTGGCGCTGGCCTGGCTGGCTGCTCAGCCGGTCGTGTCGTCGGTGATCGTCGGCGCGACGAGCCCGGAACAGGTCGAGTCCAACGTGCGGGCGGGGGAGTGGCGGCTCTCGACGGAGGAGTTGAATGAGCTCGAGCAGCGGCTCGCAGCGGCGCTGAGCCAGGGGGTGTGAGCGCGATGGGCAATCGCCTGGACGAGTTCCGGGCCTACCGGGCACGAATGAACGCGCGTATCAGCGAGATCGGCCACCGGGACATCAACCGGTTCTTCAGCCTCGACAGCGCGACCTATCGGGACGGCGCGCTGGACGCGAGGACGAAAGAGCTGCTGGGCCTGGTCGCCTCGACCGTGCTGCGCTGCAACGACTGCATCGACTATCACCTCGACCAGTGCGTGAAGCTCGGCTGGAGCGATGCTGAGCTGTACGATGCCCTGAACGTGGCGCTGGTAGTGGGCGGGAGCATCGTGATCCCGCACCTGCGGCATGCGATCGAGACGCTCGACCTGCTCCGGGCCGAGCAGGCACAGCACACGCTCGGGGTCGAGTCCGATTGACCGTACGCGAGGGGCCTGCGAGCCCGGGTTCCCCGTTTCGCACCGAACTGACGAGAGGGCGGGGCTTCCGACTGTCGATGGCACTGGCTCTGATCGGGCGACCAACACCCGGGGTGACTGGTCGGCGCTCTGGCCTGGCAGCGCGTCGACTGCGCTGGATCGCGTAACGAAGGCCGCAGAATCCGGCGAAGTCCTCGCCCCCGGTCTGGTGACCTGAGCGCTCTGGCCTCGAGGGCTATGCGAAGGGTGCCCGACACCGCGGATCGAGCGTCGTTGCGCTGCGTTACGCCGCTCGGTATCGCTGGCCGGTGACGCGGCTGGTCGACTTGGCCCAGGTGCGATTCGGTATGCTTACCGTAGTGTAGCGTTGCAGCCGACACAGCCTGTACTGAGCGGATTGGATCGGAGGCCAAGCTCGTGACATCGGACGAGACAATCGAGAAGAGGCACCGAACGCGCGACCGCCGGAAGCGATTTTCACTCATGCTCGTCGTCCTTACGCTGGTCTTTGTCCTGGGGGTCGGCCTCGGTGCCGTTGCGTCGCCGGTGATCGCTCCTTTGCACTCGCAGGCGGCCCCGTCTCCAGTCGCGCCGACCTCGGTCTTCGAGGAAGCGTGGGAAATCGTCCACCAGCACTACGTCGATCCGTCAGCGATCGATGATCAAAAGATGCTGGTGGCGGCCATCAGTGGCATGCTCGAGACGCTCGGTGACCAGGGGCACACGCGGTACCTGACGGCCGAGGAGCTCAGGATGCATGCGGAAGAGCTCGCAGGCACCTATACAGGCGTGGGCATCCAGATCGAGGAGCGCGACGGGAAGATCGTCGTGGTCACCCCGCTCGACAACACGCCAGCTCAGGAGGCCGGGATCCGGCCGGGCGACGTGTTGATCGAGATCGATGGCCAGCCAGCGCAGGGGCTGGGGCTGGACGAGGTCGTCCGGCGCGTGCGCGGCCCGGAAGGCACCAGCGTCACGCTCGTCTTCCAGCGTCCGGGTCAGCAAGCTCCGATTCAAGTGACGCTCGTGCGCGAAACGATCCGGATCAGCCCGGTGAGCTGGGCCATGCTCCCTGGCAACATCGCTGATATCCGGCTGAGCCAGTTCTCGAGTGGGGCGACGGACGACCTGAAGCGCGCCATCGCCGAGGCGCAGGCCGCAGGCGCAACCGGGATCGTCCTGGATCTCCGCAACAACCCGGGTGGGCTGGTGAACGAGGCGATCGGAGTGGCCTCGCAGTTCCTGCCGCCGAACACCACCGTCTTTCAATCGCAGGTACGCAGTGGTGCGCGCGACGAGTATCGCACCGATGCCTCCGCCACTCCGACAGATCTGCCGCTGGTCGTCCTCGTCAACAATGGGACAGCCTCGGCGGGAGAGATCGTGGCGGGTGCGATCCAGGACAACCGGCGTGCACCTTTGGTCGGCGAGAAGACGTTCGGTACCGGAACCGTGCTGACCGAGTTTCGGCTCCAGGACGGCTCGGCGATCTTGCTCGGCACGGAGCTGTGGCTGACGCCGAAGGGTCGTCAGATCTGGCGCAACGGGATCCAGCCGGATGTGCGGGTGTCGCTACCGGCAGAGGTTTCACCGGCCATGCCGGGCAGCGGGAAGCCGCTCACCGAGGAGGCCATCGCGCAGGACGCGCAGTTGCAGGCCGCGCTGCGTATCCTGCAGGGCTATCCAGCGCCGGGGACGAGCGCGCCGAGATCGGGTTGTCTGCGCTGTGAGTGATCGTAACGAACCGGTGTATGCCCGCTGCAGCGACGTACCCCCACCGCTGCTGCTTGAGGGCGTGGCGCTGTTCAACCGGTGCGAGTTTTTCGAGTGCCACGAAGCCCTCGAGGAGCTGTGGCGGGCGGAGACCGACCAGGTGCGCTCTCTTTACCAGGGCATCCTGCACGTCGGAGTGGCGTTCCATCACTTGCGCCGTGGCAACTGGATCGGCGCGGTGCGCCAGCTCGAGCGGGGACTGGCGAAGCTCGACCACTACCCACCGGTCTGCCAGGGCGTCGACGTGCTCTCCCTCGCGTGTGAAGCCCGGCACTGTCTGCACGTGCTCCAGCGGCTGGGGCCGGATCGAGTTGCCGACTTCGACTGGGCGCTCGTGCCGCGAGTCCGGCTGGTACTGTCCTCGTCGATACCGGGGTGTGGCCAGGAGCCTCAATCGCGTGAGGGGCACGGGAATAGCTTGCTCCCTCGACGCGTTGGGTAACGCTGGTCGTCGGCCCGCAGGCTGCGAAAGGGGTATCGATGAGCGAGCACCGCGAGCAAGGGGAAAGCCGGGTACCGACTCGCTTGATGGTCATCGTGGCCCATCCGGACGACGCCGAGTTCATGTGCGCTGGCACTGTGGCCCGCTGGGCGACTGCCGGCTGCGAGGTCGTTTACGTGCTCGGCACCAGCGGTGACAAGGGCAGCAACGATCCGACGGTGACCTCGGAGCGGCTGGCCGAGATCAGAGAAGCCGAGCAGGTCGCGGCAGCGCGGATCCTCGGTGTCAAGCAGGTCGAGTTCCTGCGATTTCCGGACGCTGAGCTGGTTCCCGATCTGGCACTCCGGCGAGCGATCGTCCGCGCGATCCGCAAGTACAAGCCGGAGGCTGTGATCTGTCAGGATCCGACGGCGCGCTGGTTCGGACAGGAGTACATCCAGCATCCTGATCACATCGCGATGGGCGAGGCGGCGCTGGCCGCTGTCTTTCCCACCTCGCGCGATCGGCTCACCTACCCGGAGTTGCTCGCCGAGGGGTTGGAGCCACACACGGTGCAGGAGGTGTACCTGGCGGGCACGAGGGAGCCAGACTACTGGGTGGACATCACCGAGTACTTCGGGCGCAAGATCGAGGCCTTGCGCGCGCATGTGAGCCAGATGGGCGACTGGGATCCAGAGCCCTGGATCCGGCTGTGGGCACAGGACGCCGCCGCCGAGGCGCGACGCAAGCGCTTCCCCGGCGCTGAGCGGATGCAACTCGCCGAGGCCTTCAAGTACTTCCGCATCGGCTGACCGCGCCCCAGGGCGCGTAATCCGCACTGTCTGATCGATCCCCGCCCGCCATCCTACGAGATGGGCGTGCTCTTGTACGTTCCACCAGGCCGGACGTGCCGCCCTTCGTCGCCGAGGCGCTCGCGTGTCATACCCGCCTTCCGCGAGCTCGGTACCGGCCTGCTTCACTTCAGAGGCACCGCCCGTTCCCGGTCAGGGCTGGGTAAGGCACACATCGTGATGCTGGCCGAGAGCCCCTTCTCAGCGTTCAGCATGACCAGCTCGTCACGCATGAACCGCCCGGACGAGCTGACCTTCGCAGCGCGTGCGCCCTGCTTGGCCACGCGGCACGGTGGCCAGGCGAACTCTGCAGTCTCCTGGCCGGGATCGACCTCTCCGGTCAGGCGCGATCCGGTCGAAGGGCGGCACGGATAGCGCGCCCCAACCGGGCGATGCCCTCGTCTAACTGGGCCGGGGAGAGCGTGGTAAAGCCCAGCCGGAAGGTAGATCGAGGCGCGCGGTCGTGGTAGAAGGCCGAGCCAGGGATATAGGCAACGCCCTGCCGCGCGCACTCCACCAGCAGCGCGTCGGTATCGACACCTTCCGGCAAGGCAACCCAGATGAAGAAGCCACCGGCCGGCTCGTTCCAGGTCGCCAGGGACGCCAGCTCGCGCTTTAGGCCGCGCAGGACGAGCGCACAGCGCTCTCGGTAGCGTGCACGCGCCGCTGCGAGATGCTGCTCGAACCACTCGTCCGCAAGCACGCGAGCGAGGGCACGCTGGAGGAGCCGGTCAGCCTGGATGTCGGCACCCTCTTTGGCGTCGACCAGGAGCTTCATCAGGCGACGTGGCGCGGCCAGCCAGCCGATGCGCAGACTCGGCGCCAGGGTCTTGGAGAAGGTACCCAGGTAAAGCACGTCGGCGTGCAAAGCGCGGAGCGGCGGTGGTGGCGGGCGGTCGAACCACAGCTCCCCGTACGGGTCGTCCTCTACGATCGGCACGCCGTAGCGCTCGGCGAGCGCGACCAGCGCCGCTCGTCGTTCCGGGTCGAGCGTGACCCCGGACGGGTTCTGGAAGGTCGGGATCGTGTAGATCAGCTTCGGGCGAGGGCGAGCCGACAGTTCTCGCTCCAGCGCCTCCACGATGACCCCTCGGTCGTCCACCGGAACGGACGCGATCTGGACATCGAACGGCTCGAAGACCTGCAGGGCCCCGAAATAGGTGGGCGCCTCCACCACCACACGGTCGCCTGCCTCCAACAGCAAGCGGGCCACCAGGTCGATGCCTTGCTGGGAACCGTTGGTGACGATCAGGTCGTCGGGGTCGATAGCCACGCCACGTTGCCGCATGCGCTCTGCGATAGCGGCCCGCAATGGCTCGTACCCCTGGGGTTCGCCGTAGCCGAGCGCGCCAGGCTCGGCGTGCCAGGCGTCGAAGAGTGCCCTCGCGATCTTCTCGACCGGCAGGCATTCCAAAGGGGGTGCGCCGCCGGAGAAGAGGATCAGCTCATCGCTCGCTGGCAGACGGTCGAAGTCGACCAGGAGCGAGGGGCGGATCCGTGTCGCTCGCTCGGCGAGCAGTCGATCCCAGGGGAGGCTCACGCGAGTGCTCCCTGTTCCGGCGCGCTGGGATCGACCAGGGCGATCTCGAGCCGCTTGTTGATCCGTCCTTTGGAGCGGGTACCGATCACCTTGATGCCGCCGACTTCTCGCGTATTGCGCACGTGCGTGCCGCCGTCCGCCTGGAGATCGAGACCGACGATCTCCACCACACGCACCTCGGTAATGGTAGGCGGCAGCAGGTTGACCTTGGTGCGGATCAAGTCAGGGATCTGCTCCGCCTCGCTCCGCGGGAGCGTGCGCCAGCGTACCTCGAGTCCCCGGGCGAGGGCCTGGTTGACCAGCGCCTCGATCCGGGCGACTCGCTCGGGGTTGAGATCTTCGAGCTCGAAGTCCATGCGCGCCTTGTCCACGTCCATATTGCCGCCGGTGACCAGGGCGCCGTACTCGCGGAAGACCACGCCGCAGAGGACGTGGAGCGCTGTGTGGGTGCGCATCAGCCGGTAGCGGCGCTCCCAGTCGATCACCCCGTGGACGTCGGTGCCGATGGCCGGGGGTGGGCCGCCCTCGAGCACATGTACGATCTGCCCGTACTCTGTTCCCCGGCGGAGCGAGACGACGCGCCAGGCATGGTCGCCAGCGTATAGGGTGCCGGTATCGTGCGGCTGGCCACCGCCGCCAGGGTAGAAAGCGGTGCGGTCGAGCACCACGCCGTTGTCTGGGGTGACGGCCACGACGCGGGCGTCGAACTCGCGGAGATAACTGTCGTCGAGGTACAAGGGTTCGGTCATCCGCTCCTCCTCGCTGCACACCAGGGCGCAGCCGCCGGGATGATAGGGAGCAGCGACGCACTCTGTCAACCTGCGGAAGCGCGGCAGTTGCTGCTTGGTTGACACCCCGATGGCCACATGCTAGGCTCATGGCGTTGATCGGTGGTCGAGTTGACCGCGCAGGGTGGAAGGAGGTGATGCCCGGATATGAGTAGTAGCGCAGTCCCGGGCGTCACTGTGGAGGTCGTCAGCTAGGTCGTCTGGCGCGTGGCGCGGCGAACGGTATCTGACGCGTCCCGGTGAGCGCCCAAGAGAACCGGAAGCCGGCCATCTCTATGGGCCGGCTTTCCGTTTGCCGTGCTCACTTGCCACCTGCGGTATCCTAGCCGTCGGGGCCGTCTCTGCCCTGTGGACGTGTTCCTGAGGACTGGAGCAAGCCGATGAGCCGCCTAGAAGAGTACCGTCGCCGCCGTGACCAGTTTTTCCGCAGCCACCCGAACTCGCCGCTGCTGCCCGAACAGCGAGAGCGCTTCCAGGGGCTGAGCTACTACCCGGAGAACCCCGCGCTCCGGTTCGTGGTTGAACTCGATCGAGAGGCCGTCTCGCACGAGCCAGTCGTGCTCGCGACGACCACCGGCGAGCCGAAAGAGTTCATCCCGGCCGGCAAGATCACGGTGACGATCGAGGGCAAGCCCGTCAGTTTCGTCGTCTACCGGGAAGTGGGACGCGGCCGGTACTTCTTACCGTTCCGCGACGCGACAGCCGGTAAGGAGACCTATCCAGTCGGCCGGTACCTCGACCCTCAAGAGGCGCCCGATGGCAAACTGGTGGTCGACTTCAACTACGCCTATAACCCGTACTGCGCGTACAACGACCGCTGGACGTGTCCTCTCCCGCCGGCTGAGAACGTGGTCGACGTACCGATCCGGGCCGGTGAGAAGATCTATCCGGACTTCGTCTCGGTTCACCCCCTCAGCCTGACGCTCGAGAGCTCCGAGGAGGACGCCCCATGAGCATCCGCTTCACCGCCGAGCAGCGCTCCCCGCTCGAGGTCACCGACACCTTGCTGGTGCCAGTCCTGGCCGATGGGAGCCTGGACGCATCGGTGCAGGA
Source organism: Thermomicrobiaceae bacterium (assembly GCA_014874455.1). GTDB lineage: Bacteria > Chloroflexota > Chloroflexia > Thermomicrobiales > Thermomicrobiaceae > Thermalbibacter. Next base: position 43,284 of record JADBJL010000091.1, on the reverse strand, counting down.
GCTCGATCGTGCGCTCGATGGCGCGCTCCGCCAGGGTTTGAGCAGCCTGGGGCTGAGTGGTCGGGTGGGCCAGGCCGCTGTCTTGCCGACATGGGGGCGGCTACCGGCGCGGTGCTTGGTCGTGACCGGCATCGGGTCGCAGGAAAGGCAGACAGCCGACCAGATCAGGCGCGCCTGGGGAGCGGCAGCGCAGGCAGCGGCGGAGGCTGGGGTACGCACGCTCTCCTCACCGTTACCGGCGGTCGAAGGTCTCGATCCGGGGGCAGTCTGCCGGGCCGCCGTCGAGGGGGTGGGGTTGGGGGCGTATCGCTTTCTCGAGTACCGTACGAGTTCTGAGGCGGCACGCCAGCTCGAACACGTTGTCTTCCTCGCGGATCCGGCCGCCGTGGAGCGGCCGATCGCGCGTGGCCGGACGACGGTCGAGGCGGTGAACTTGGCTCGCGATCTCGTCAATCGCCCGGCCAATGATCTCTCTCCTGAGCGACTGGCGGGGATCGCCTGGGAACTCGCCGAGCAGGTCGGGCTCGAGTGTACGGTCTACGACCGGGGCATGTTGGAGGAGATCGGAGCTGGTGCCATCCTGGCCGTCGGGCAGGGAAGCCGGCACGAGCCACGTCTGATTCACCTGGTCTATCGACCTGCCGGCGACTCTCTGGCGAGCATCGGGCTGGTCGGCAAGGGGGTCACCTTCGACAGCGGCGGCCTCAGTATCAAGCCAGCCGAGGGTATGGAGCGGATGAAGGGTGACATGGCCGGGGCGGCGGCGGTGATCGGCACGCTGCGGGCGGTGGCTGAGCTGGGCCTGCCGTTGACCGTCCACGGAGTCGTGGCGGCGGCCGAGAACATGCCGGACGGCGCAGCGTTCCGTCCCGGCGATATCCTGCGCGCGCTCAACGGCAAGACGATCGAGGTGATCAGCACTGATGCGGAGGGTCGGCTGCTGCTCGCCGATGCGCTGACTTATGCCGCTCGGCAGGGTGTCCAGCTCCTGATCGACCTGGCGACGCTGACAGGAGCGTGTGTCGTGGCGCTCGGGAAGCAGGGGACCGGGCTTTTCGGTACCGACCGCGCACTGCTCGATGGGTTGGTGCGCGCTGGTGAGCGTGCCGGAGAGAAGCTATGGCCTCTGCCGCTCTGGGACGAGTACCTGGAGCTGTTGAAGAGCGAGCATGCGGACATCAAGAACACTGGTGGCCGCTGGGGAGGGGCAGTCAACGCGGCGCTGTTCCTCCGGGAATTCACCGAGGGCGTCACGTGGGCCCACCTCGACATCGCCGGGCCGGCCTGGGCCGAGCGCGCGGGCCCACTCGGGCCCGCTGGCGGTACCGGGCATGGTGTGTGCACCCTGGTGTACTTCCTGGAGGACTACGCGAACCGGTAGCGAGCGGGCCTTCGAGGCTCTCGGAGAGTAGAGGCGCACGTGACCGCTGTGGCAGCTCGCTCCATGGAGGAGGCGAAAGACGATTGCCTTGTACCGGCGAGAGGCGCTGAGCGGTTACAGCCGCGGCGCACTCGGTAGCTGCATTGTCGAACCGTAAGCCAACGGCCTGTGGGGGAAGCGAAACGGGTGTCGATCATGTGCAAGGTCTACTCGGCTCGCACTCAAGTCCCGACCCGCGGGAACGACCAGATGATCGACCTCACGCCGATGGTTCGCCAGGCGATCGCCGCAAGCGAGTTCCAGAGAGGCGTCGTTACCGTCTTCGTCGCACACTCGACCGCCGGGGTCACCGTCAGCGAATATGAGCCAGGGCTGATCGAAGACGTGAAGCAGGTCGGCGAGCGGATCGCCCCGGCTGGGGTGGACTACCTGCACGACCGGCTCAACTACGACGACAATGCGCACAGTCACCTCCGGGCGCTGGTCATCGGCCCCTCAGTGACGATTCCCTTCGAGCGAGGTGAGGTGTTGTTGGGAACCTGGCAGCGAGTGGTGCTCATCGACTTCGATACGCATCCTCGGACACGCAACGTGGTGATTCAGGTGTTAGGCGAGTGAGCGGGCACTCGGGTAAAGCTGCCGACTCCGAACCCGCTGGGGCGGAGTACCGCGCAGCGTTAGGGTGGGCGTTGTCAGACTTGCGGCGTAACCGCGGCTGGTCGCTGCGCGAGCTGAGCGAGCGCTCTGGCCTGTCGGTTCCGTACCTGAGCGAGCTCGAACGGGGACGGAAGGCGCCTTCGCCGGAGGCGCTGGGCAGCCTGGCAGCGGCCTACAGCCTTTCGCTGGCTGGCCTGCTGCGCGCGGTCGCCAGCCGGCTCGAGCCGGCCGGGGAGGGGACTGCCGCTGAATCCCCACCCGATCTCCTCACCGGCCTGACGCAGGACGACCTGGCCGAGTTGCTGCGGTTCGCGGCGTACCTTCGCTGGCGAAGGGAACGGGCTCAGCCCGGCGGATGACGTGCCGGTGAGGCCCCGTATACTCGGAAACGATGCAGGGGCGCGACCGGCGTCGTCGCTCGCGTAGCCCGCCGACATTCTCGTGCTGCACGTCCATCGGTATACGTATCCACCCCAACGCTCCATGGACGCGGCCTCGCTAGGCTGGGACGCGAAGACCCGAGGCCGAGCGTCGAGCGAGGCGAGGCGACGGGGAGACAGCAGAGGAGGTTGCAGATGCGTCTCGAACTTCGCCGAGAGGACGTCCTCGTCACGACCGAGTGGTTAGCCGCGCGGCTGGGTGAACCGGGCCTGCGGATCCTGGACTGCCGCTATTACTTCGACGGCCGCGATGCTTTCGAGGAGTACCGCCGAGGGCATATCCCGGGCGCGACGTACTTCGACTGGAACGCTGCGCTGAGCGACCCTGATCACCCGGTCGAGTATATGATGGCCTCGCCGGAGCGTGTCGCCGTTGAACTGAGCCGGTACGGGATCGGGGACGAGCACCTGATCGTCACCTACGACGATGAGGGCGGCCACTTCGGCGCTCGTGTCTGGCTCGTTCTCACCCGCTACGGGCGCGGCCATCAGGTGCGCATCCTCGAGGGCGGCTGGACGAAGTGGCTGGCCGAGGGGCGCCCGGTCACGACCGACGAGGCGACGGTTCGCCCCGCTCGCTTCACGCTCGACGGCGATGTTCATCCCGAGCTGATCGCGACGCTGGACGACGTGCGCCGAGCGATCGACACGGGCGAGGCGGTTGTCCTCGACGTGCGGCGGCTGACTGAGTATACCGGCGAGGAAGTGCGGGCGCGGCGCGGTGGGCACGTTCCGGGCGCGATCCACCGCTTCTGGCAGGAGAACCTCGACTGGGACGGTGACCGTACCTTCCGGTCGCCTGCGGAGATCCGGGCGCGCCACGAGGCGGTCGGGGTGACGCCCGACACCCCGGTGATCACCTACTGCCAGGGCGGCGTCCGCGCTGCCCATGCGGCGCTGGCGCTGCTGCTGTCCGGCTACCGGAACGTTCGGGTCTACGACGGGAGCTGGGCCGAGTGGGGCAACCGCGACGACGTGCCGATCGAGACCGGGCTGCCTCGCCGTGCCTGAAGCCGGATCAGCTCGGCTTGCGAGCGACGAGCCGCTCGACGAGACCGAGCCGGGAGCGCTCCATCTGCTCTACCACCAGCCCGGCCGCCTGGACATATTCGAGTGGTTCGCGTAGCAGGTGGTCGTGCTCCAGTCGCAGCGTCAACGGCTCCAGCAGGCGCTGGACGCACCGAACAGGGAAGAGTGGGCTCCGCACGTGCTCGAGCAGTACAAGGCGCCCGCCGGGCCGGAGCACGCGAGCGGCTTCCCGGACTGCCCTCTCCGCGTCGGGGATCGTGCAGAGCGAGAGCGTGGAAAGCACCGTGTCGAACGAGCTGTCAGGGAAGGCGAGCGCCTGGGCGTCGCCGACTCGCAGCTCGACCTGACGGCCCAGTCGCTGTGCCCGTTCCTGCGCGAGCGCGAGCATCGCTGTGCTGATGTCGATTCCGGTGAGACGCAGGTCGTCAGCGTAGTACGGCAGGTTGCGCCCGGTGCCGATGGCGATCTCGAGCGTATCCCCGCGGGCCTGCGCTGCCGCCCACCGGCGCCCGTCTTTGAACAGCACCCACTCGGCCAGCCGTATCGCCTGGTCGTAGCGTGGCGCTACCCGGTCATAGAAGCGCCGCACGTCTTCAGTCACTTCGTCCGGCGTGACGGGCGGCCGCCGGTTGAGTCTCTGCCAGAAGACGAGCAGCCCCAGCCCCACCAGGAATATGGGGAACCGCCGCTGCCAGCGCACGCCTCGGCTTCCTTCTCCCCGTAAACGAGAGAATCTCAGGTGTCCCAGCCCTCTCGCGATCTTCGAGATCACTCGGCTCTCCTCACGCTTGCTCGTCGCTTCGATCTCGGCCCTGTGCAGGTACGCCCCCCTCCGTAGCTGGACGTCGGTACGATGTGTCACAAATCCCGAGCGTGTGCAACCGTGAGATGCGGGACGTGGCTGGCGCTGACCACCGCCCGCCCATTTGAGCATATCGCGTGAGCCAGGGACACGACGGGTGAGGGCAGCCTGCCACACCTCGCGAACTCGTTGGTTCGCCGAGGGCGTTGGAGCGTGTCCAGCGATGGCTCTGGTGAAGGAGATCGGCGCGCGCTGGCGCGCCTCAGACGATTCCAGTACGCTTGGTACCGTTGGTCGGGGTCGAGCAGAGGTGGCGAGCGACCGTGTGGCTGATCGTCCCGCTTGTCTTTCTCCTCTCGTGGAGGACGTGTCACCGCTTCGGGCAAGCAGTCAACGAGACCGCGGCCTGGATCATCGGCTACCTGCTCACCGCGGGGGTGATCTGGGTCACGGACGTCGGCGGGGTCGACATCATTGCGGCGAACCCGCTCGGCACGGGAGCGGCGGTCGCCTATTCCGGCGGCTTCGTTGGGATGATCGTCAGCCGATACCTGTGGAAGCGCCGTGGGGGGCACCTGCAGCCGGCCGACGACCGCCTCAGCCGTGTGATCCGCGCGATGCGGGCAAAGCCAGCCTCGCCAGCTCCTCGTATCGCCCGGTCGTCATCGACGACTCAGTCCGAGACGGGGCAATCGGCGACGCCACGCCGGCCGCAAGCGGCAGCGCGACAGCGGTCGACAGAGCCGTCGCTCGGCCGCACGCTCGGCATGATGGTGCGCGCCGCCGGGACGCGACCGGACGGCAAGCCGAACCGGTGGGCGCGCGCGCTCGCGGCCATGCTCGACAGCGAGTCTCCTCGCCGTCGCCAGTGAGTGGCACGGCGGGACGCTGTCGTGCTCCTTCCAATCCGCAATGACGGCAGTTCGGCGCATACTTCCTTCCCCACGCGGTGTCGACCTGTGGTAGCGTGCGAGGCGCGTGGCGCGCTGCGACAGGACTGGCGAGCGCGTGGGAGAAGGAGGTGGTGCAGGTGGACGAAGACCGCTTCGAGACGCTGCGCGAGCTGCTGGAGCTTCCCGGGCCGACAGGGCAGGAAGCGGCCGTCATCGACTGGCTGGAGGCGCGCTGGGCACCGCGCGCTCGGCGCATCTGGCGCTCGCGGGTCGGTAACCTGATCGCCCACATCGGTGGCCAGGGGCCGCGCTTGTTGCTTCAGGCCCATGCCGACGAGATCGGCTTTGTCGTCCGCAGTATCGATCCGCAGGGATTCCTCTGGCTCACCACCGGCCAGGTGCGAGGCGAGCCGGCTGACCGGTTCCCGGTTGGGCAGCCGGCGCTCGTGCTCGGGCGGAAGGGGCCGGTCGAAGGGCTGTTCGCGGTCGCCACCGGGCACGTTGTTCCCGAGAGCCAGCGAGGCAAAGCTGTCTCCTATGACGATCTCTTTGTCGACATCGGTGCCAGATCGCGAGAAGAGGCGATCGAGCGTGGGGTGCACGTCGGTGCTGGCGTGATCTGGAATCCTCCAGTGCGGCGGCTGGGTACGCGGATCTACGGCAAGGCGATGGACGATCGGGTGGCACTCGCCGCGATGACGCTCCTGCTGGAGCAGCTCGAGGCGTCATCGCTCGCCTGCGACCTGTACTTTGCAGTCACCGTGCAGGAGGAAAACGGGCTGCTCGGCGCCAGCTCGTTACGCCAGGACGTGGACGCCGACTACGCCATCGCGCTCGAGGTCGGGCTGGTCGGCGACCTGCCGACGGTGGGAGAGCGGGCCATGCCGACAGCCCTCGGGCAGGGGCCACAACTCGTGCACAAGGACGCATCGGCCCACTACGACTACCGGTTGACCTGGCGGCTGGCCGAGATCGCCGAAGCAGCGGGCGTGCCGGTGCAGCATGCGGTGTTCGAGCGCTTCGGCAGCGACGGCGCCGCCCTCATCCGCCAGGGAATCCCGACCGCGCTACTCGCCGTCGGTACCAGGTACACCCACGCCGCCTTCGAGATGATCGACGAGCGCGACCTGGAGCTGACGCTCGCGCTGCTTTCCGCTGTCGTCCGCACGCCGCTCGGTTAGAGCTTGCCGTAGATCGGGATCACGGCGCCGTTGATCGCCTCTGCCTCCGGAGAGCAGAGGAAGAGCAGCAGCGCGGCCACGTCCTCGGGCTTGACCCACTTTGTCGGGTCGGCTTTGGGCATCATCTGTCGGTTCGTCTCGGTGTCGATCGTGCTCGGAACGACACAGTTGACCGTCACGCCAGTGCCGCGCAGCTCGCGCGCGATCGACTGGGTCAGGACGATCACCGCTGCTTTCGACGCGGCGTAGAAGGCAGCTCCCGCAGACGGTTCCAGCGCCTGGCGGGCGCCGATCGTCACTGCCCGCCCGCGGCCGCGCTCCACGAAGTGGGGCAAGACGGCGCGCAGCACGAGCACGGTGGGCAACAGGTTGAGCGCCAGCATCTGATCCCACTGCTCCGCCCCGACGTCGAGGAAGCGCCCGCTCGCAAAGCCACCCGCCAGGCACAGCAGGTGGTCGATCTGCCCGTGCCGGGCGAGTGCCTGCGCGACCGCGCGCTCGACGGCGGTCTGGTCGGCCAGATCGGCGGGCAGGCCGTCGACCTGAGCTGCGAGTGCCCCCATCCATGCGCGGAGTTCCTCCCACTTCGCCGGATTTCGATAGGGGACGATGACCCGCCCACCCTGCTCGGCGAAGCGACGGACGACGACCCGGCCGACCTGCCCCGTGCCGCCGGTGACCATCGTGACTGTTCCCGCAAGAGTCATCGCGTTCCTCCCTCCGGTGAAGGCCCGTGATGCAAGGATGCCCGAGCGGCCTGATCCTCAGGCTGAGGGCCGTGACGTGATCCTGGGCGACAAAGGCACCTCGCTCGAGACCGCACCAGCCATCGGCACCTGCCTGGCCGACTGGATCACCCTGGGCCAACCGCGGACAATGGATCCCCAGCCGTCCCACTCGCCCTGGTTCGCTCACGGGCGGCTCATGAGCGCGTAACCAACGACAGGTGAGTGCGCCGCGCTATCTCGCCGTTGCCAGGGACGGCACACCCCCGGCCACCGGCCGGGGGTGTGCGACAGGACTGGCGACCGCGCCTAACCCTGGGCCTGCTGGATGGCGGCCCAGACCCGCTGCGGTGTGAAGGGGATATCCAGGTGCTTGATGCCGAACGGCTTGAGCGCGTCCATCACCGCGTTGGCAACGGTGGGAGTCGAGCCGATCGTCGCGGCCTCACCGATCCCCTTGGCGCCCAGCGGGTTGAGCGGCGTCGTCGTTTCCGTCTTATCGGTAATGAACGACGGGAGCATAGCAGCCCTGGGCACGGCGTAGTCCATGAGCGTGCCGGTCAGGAGCTGGCCGCTCTCGTCGTACTTGACCTCTTCGTACAGCGCCTGGGCGATGCCCTGCGCCAGCCCACCGTGCACCTGCCCTTCGACCAGCAGCGGGTTCACGCGCGGCCCGCAGTCATCGACCGAAACGTATTGCAGGATCTTGACTTCGCCCGTCTCCGGGATCACCTCGACGACGGCGACGTGGGTACCGAACGGGAAGACCTCGTCGGCGGGAGCGAAGAAGTCGGTCGCGACCAGGCCGGGCTCGATCTCAGCCGGTAGCGAGCCGCCGTAGGCTGCGTGGGCGATCTCGGCCAGTGTCACCGCACGGTCGGGCGCTCCTTTGACGCGGTACTTGCCATCGGCGAACTCGATGTCGTCCACCGCCGCCTCGAGCAAGTGAGCCGCGATGCGCCGTGCCTTCTCGCGGACGCGCTCGATGGCCATCAGCAGGGCGCCTCCGCCCACTACCAGGCTGCGGCTCCCCATCGTGCCGTTCCCCTGTGGGACGCTGGCGGTGTCGCCGTGGTGGACGACGACCTCGTCGAAGTTGGCGCCGAGCTCATCGGCGACGAGCTGGGCCAGCGCTGTCTCCAGCCCCTGGCCGTGGGGCGAGGTGCCGGTGTAGACGCTCACCGCGCCGCTCGGCTCGACGCGGACAGTCGCGCTCTCCCAGGGGCCGAAGCCGCAGATTTCCACGTAGGAGGCCATGCCGACTCCGAGGTAACGGCCCTGCTGGCGCAGCTCCTGCTGGCGCTGCCGCCACTCCTGGTAGCGGGAGACCTCCAGCGCCCGGTTGAGTGCCTTCTCGTACTCGCCGGTGTCGTACCGCTCGCCGGTCGCGGTGGTGTAGGGGAACTGCTCCGGGCGGATGTAGTTGACCCGCCGCACCTCTACCGGGTCGAGCCCCAGCTCGTTGGCGATGAGATCGACCATCCGCTCGATGTAGTAGGCAGCCTCCGGCCGGCCGGCACCGCGGTAGGCTCCGACCGCCATCGTATTGGTGTAGACGCCGACCGCGTGGATCTCGACGGCCGGGATGTCATAGCAGCCGACTGCCATCGTGCCGGTCAACCCGGGCAAGTAGAGTCCCTTGGGGTAGGCGCCAAGGTTCTGGACAATGTTGGCCCGTAGGGCCAGGATCTTGCCGTCCTTGCGCACAGCGGCTTCGTATTCGACGACCTGGTCGCGACCGTGGTTCGTCACCAGCATATGCTCGGAGCGCGTCTCGACCCACTTGACCGGGCGGTGCAGCTTCCAGGCGAGCGCTGCCAGGATCGCGTCCTCCTGGTAGGCGCCGATCTTGACCCCGAAGCCGCCACCGACCTCAGGCGCGATCACCCGCACCTGGCTCTGCGCCAGCCCCAGCACCCCAGCGATCGCGTCGCGGTTCCAGTGAGGCGCCTGGGTCGAGCTCCAGATGGTCACCCCGCCGACCAGCGGTTCAGGCGCCGCGGCGACCGCGCGGGGTTCCATCGGAATGCCGGCAAGGCGCTGGTTGACGAAGCGCTGCTTGACCACGAGATCCGCCTGGGCGAAGGCGCCCTCCACATCGCCGGACGTGCGATCCCAGCGCGCGCCGATGTTGTTCTTGACCTGCGGGTAGAGCTGCGGCGCGCCGTCCTTCATCGCCTCCTCAGGGTCGGTGACGACCGGCAGCGGCTCGTAGTCCACCTGTACCGCGGCGACGGCATCGTGGGCGAGATAGCGCTCTTCGGCCAGGACGGCGGCGATGGGCTGGCCAACGTAGCGGACGACGTCCACAGCCAGGAGATCGACTCGTGGTGCGCCATTCTCACCACCTTCGCCAGCGCCGAGCGCGGCATCCTTGACCCACTGCCGGAGTTCTTCGCCGGTGATCACTGCGACCACGCCCGGCATCTGCAACGCCGGAGCAGGGTCGATCCGCGTGATCCGCGCATGTGGATACGTGCTCCGCACGAAGGCGACATAGAGCGTGCCTGGCAGTTTGAGGTCGTCGACGTAGAGCGAAGTGCCGGTGATGAGCCGAGGATCCTCCTTGCGCCGGACACGCGCGCCGACGTAGCGACTGATCGCCATGGCTTTCCCCTTCCCTCCACGCCTGCTCGGGCGCCGCCGATCTTCCTCCGCACATCGCTGTCCGGTTTCTGCGCCCATTCTACGAGCAGGCCGGTCTGTCGTCGAGGGTGTTGCCGCTTCGCAGGAGGCGAGAGGCTGCTCGGGTTTCCGGTGACAGCGAGGCAAGCGAGAAACGAGTATCCTCATCGGTGACGTGCGTCGGTCGAGATGCCCGAAGCCTGGAGCGATGGCCCGTGTCTGACCCGCCGCCCGCGCTGTTCGTCGATGTCGCCGCCGACGTGCCGAGCGCCGAGCGGCGGCGGCTGCTGACCTACGCCGTTCCCGAGCACCTGATCGGCCAGATCGAGGAGCGCCAGCTCGTCTGGGTTCCGGTTCGCGACGAGCTGAAGCTCGCAGTGGTCGTGCGCTGTCACCGTGAGCTAGCGCCCTTCCCTGTCCGCCCGCTGTACGCACCGGTCGAACCGTCCTTCCGGCTCCAACCCTGGCAGTGGGAGATCGCGGAGTGGCTCAGCGAGGAGACCGCCTGCTCTCTGTTTGAGGCGGTCTCCCCGTTCCTGCCTCCCGGCGTCAGTAGCCATACGGTCGAAGTCCTGCGCCTGCGGCCAGGCGCGCTCGACTCCGCGCCCGTGCTCACGCTCACGCCGGTACAGCGCGCGCTGGTCGATCTTCTGGCAGCCAGGGGCGAGATGACATTGGAGGCAGCGCGCCGGGTGCTCGGGAGGCGCTTGACGACCGTGGTCGAGCGGCTGGTGACGGCGGGGGTCGTCGAGCGGACAGCGCGTGTGCGGCCGTGGACACCGCGGGCGGCGATGGAGCGCTTCGTGCGGCTGCGGCTGGGGGGTGAGGACGGGTTGACGCCCGAACAGCGGCAGGTCGTGGAGCGGATCCAGCGCTGGCTGGCGCGTCATGGCGAAGCACCCGTCCCCTGGGAAGCGCTGCGCCGCGAAGGCGTGTCGCTTGCCACGCTCCGCAGGCTCGCCGAGCGGGGCACGGTCGAGATTCTGGAGCTACCGCGGTTGCCTGCCACCGTCGTTCCTGAGGGCCCGGCCAGCGACCTCGACTTGACGCCGGAGCAGGTTCGGGCCTGGTCGCACATCCGCGACGCGCTGCGCGCGCGGCGCGCGCAGATGTTTCTGCTCCACGGCGTGACTGGAAGTGGCAAGACCGAGCTATACCTGCGCGCAACCGCCGAGTGCCTGCGGCAGGGTCGGCAGGTGATCGTCCTGGTGCCGGAGATCGCGCTGGCCAGCCAGGTGGCTGGGCGCTTCGCCGCCAGGTTTCCGGGCCAGGTCGTGTTTCTCCATAGCGCGCTCAGCGGCGCCGAGCGGATAGCGGCCTGGCAGGCGGTCGCTCAGGGCCAGGCGCCGGTGGTGGTCGGCCCGCGCTCGGCGCTGTTTGCGCCGGTGAGCCGGCTTGGACTGGTCGTCATCGATGAGGAGCATGAGGCAGCCTACAAGCAGGATTCGCCGCCGCGCTACCACGCGCGGGTCGTGGCTCGGCAGCTCGCCAGCCGACACGAAGCGGTACTGGTGCTGGGCAGCGCCACGCCCGACGTGAGTACCAGCTATGCCTGCGACCAGGGCGAGGTGATCCGGCTGGAGCTACGGGAGCGGGTCGGGCCGCGCGTGGTGTGCGCGGACGGACTCGTAAGCCGCGCACCGCTGCGGCTGCCTCCGGTCGAGATCGTCGATATGCGCCTGGAGCTGCAGCGCGGTAACCTCGGGCTGTTCAGCGAGGCGCTGCTCCGGGCGCTGTCGGAAGCGCTGGCGGCTGGCGAGCAGGCGATCCTGCTGCTGAACCGGCGCGGGCTGGCGACGGTCGTCCAGTGTCGGGCATGCGGGCATGTCGAAGCCTGCCCGTTCTGCGACGTGCCGCTGGCCTACCACGCAGATCGCAGCCTGTTGCTCTGCCACCGCTGTAACTTCCGGCGCCCGCCGCCCTCCACCTGCCCGGCCTGTCACAGCCGAGCGGTGAGCTACTACGGGGCCGGTACGCAGCGGGTCGAGCGGGATGTGCGCCGGATCTTCCCCGAAGCACGGGTCGCGCGTTGGGATCACGACGTCGCTCGCTCGGGAGTCGACCCAGCCGAGCTGGTGCGGCAGGCGCGGCGGCACGAGGTCGACATCATCATCGGTACGCAGATGGTCGCCAAGGGGTTCGATTTCCCGCTCGTGTCGACGATCGGGGTGATCAACGCCGATACGCAGCTCTACCTGCCGGACTACCGGGCGGGTGAGCGGACGTTCCAGCTCCTGACGCAGGTCGCCGGCCGGGCCGGGCGCAAAAGCCCCGGCGGGCGGGTGATCGTGCAGACCTACACGCCGGATCATTACGCCATCCAGGCGGCCAGCCGGCACGACTACCACGCCTTCTACCGCGAGGAACTCGCGTTTCGTCGCCGTCACGGCTACCCACCCTTTCGCCGGCTCGTGCGCCTCCTCTACCGGCACAGCGACGACCTCGCCTGCCAGATCGCGGCCGAGTCGATGGCCGAGCGCCTCCGTGCGGCCGCGAGCCGTCTCGGCCTGAGCGACGTGGACGTGCTGGGGCCGACACCTGCCTTCATCACTCGCCTGCGCGGCCGGTACCAGTGGCAGATCCTCTTGCGCGGCGCAGATGCCCAGCGCCTGGTCGCAGCCTACCCGATCGACCCCGGTTGGGTCGTCGACGTCGACCCGATCAGCCTGCTCTGACCCATGACCGCGTGGCGCTGCCTCGGGGCTGAGAGAGGTGAGAATACGCTATACTTTGGGGGTAACGACGACGCAGGGTGGGGATAGTGCTCGATGGCGGTCTTGACGATCATCACTGAAGGGGATCCACGGCTACGCCAGAAGGCGGTTCGGGTCAAGTCGATCGACGAGGGGCTACGCCGGCTGGCCCGAGACATGTGGGATACTCTCCAGGCGGCCAACGGCGTAGGCCTGGCCGCGCCGCAGGTGGGGGTTCTGCGTCGTCTGATCATCGTCGGAATCCCGGCCGGGTTCGAGCATGAAGACGACCCCGAGATACGGCTCACGCTCGTCAACCCCGAAATCGTCAAGGCGAGCGGCCGGCAGGTCGGCCCGGAGGGATGCCTCAGCATCCCCGGATGGGTCGGAGACGTCCCACGGTCGATGAACGTCACCGTGAAGGCGCGCGATCTCGACGACCGAGAGGTGCGGATCAAGGCCAGTGGCTTTCTGGCGCGCGTGCTCCAGCACGAGATCGATCACCTCGACGGCATCCTGTTCGTCGACCGGGTCGAGGATCGCTCGACACTCCGCTATGTCCCGGAGGACGAGGAAGCCGAGGCACCGGAGATCGCCGCCCGCGCGGCCGAGTAGCTCTGCTCAGATCACGACTTCCGGTTGATGCACCCGGCACTGCTCGGCAAGCAGGATCGCGTTGATCGTGGCCAGCGTCTGGTCGAGCTGGTCACGCTCGTTGAAGACCACGTAGTCGAACTCGAAGACCTGGGCTAGCTCCCGGGAGGCAGTGGCGATTCGCTCCATGAGGGTCGCCGGGTCGTCGGTCTTGCGGCTGCGCAGGCGCTGCATCAGCTCGGACATCGAGGGAGGCGCTAGGAAGATCAGGATGGCCTGGGGTACAAGCCGGCGGATCGAGGCCGCTCCCTGCACGTCGACTTTCACCACCACGGACTTGCCGCTCCGGAGCGCCTTGCGGACACGGTCTTTCGGCACACCGTAGAGATGTCCGTAGACTTCCGCCGATTCGAGGAACTCTCCCCGCTCGCGTGCCTGCAGGAACTCCTCGCGGCTCATGAAGTAGTAGTGGATGCCGTCGATCTCACCGGGCCGGCGCGGTCGAGTGGTCGCCGTGACGGCGAAGTAGAAATCTGGGTACGCCAAGCGCATCCGCTCGATGACCGAGTCTTTTCCCACGCCGGATGGCCCGGAGATTACAATGATCTTGGGGCGGACGCGCGCGCGGAGCTCGTCGAGAAGATCATCAGCCTGGGTGTTGAGTCCGACGTCGTCAGTCACCGGCAGCGACCTCCCACACACTTGCCGCAGCCGGGGGCGTTCCCTGATCTCCCACGCTCTCGATGGATGTGACCTCGGCAGGTGAAGCCACGCATCAACCACCCCCGGCCGATCTCATTCTGCCATACTGGTTGTAAGAGCAACATGGTCTGCCGTCCGCCGGCAGCTCGTCGTACGTCATTCCGCTTTCGATACCAGAAGGTGTCCCGTGTTCGACATCCTGACCATCGCTGCGCTGCGCGAGGAAATCAGCGACCGGCTGCTCAGGGGCCGCGTCCAGAAGGTCGTCCAGACTGGCCCGCTCGCGCTGGCTATCGAAGTCTATGCCGGCCGACGACTGACGATTCTGGCCGATGCCGACCCGCAAGACCCGCGCGTGCTCCTGGCCGAGCACGGGCCAGCCGGTGACCCTGAGCAGGTGACGCCGCTCTTGCTCCTGCTCCGCAAGTATGTGCGGGGAGGGCGTCTCATCGAGGTCGGCCAGCCGCCGCTGGAGCGCATTCTCTGGCTCACGTTCGAGAAGTTCTTCGAGGACGACGAGCGAGGCCAGCATCAGGCCGAGCACGCGGGGAAGGTGACACGCGTGCACCTCGCGATCGAGCTGATGGGCCGGCACAGTAATCTGATCCTGGTCGGCGACGACGGGCGCATACTCGACGCGATCAAGCGGGTCACGCCAGCGATGAGCGCCGCCAGGCCGGTACTACCAGGCCGGCCCTATGAGCCGCCACCGCCCCAGGTGAAGCGTGACCCTCGGTGGCTGACTCCGGAAAGCGCCCTGTCGCTCGTGCGGGAGGCGAATCCCGCCGCCGAGCTGCCTGGGGTGCTGGTGCAGGCGCTGGCCGGCTTCAGCCCACAGATGGCTCGCGAGGTCACCTTTCGGGCATGCGGCTCCACCGCAGTCACAGCAGGTGAGGTGGCAGCAGACCCAGTGACTGCCGAGCGCTTGGCCCGCGCCGTGAACGAGGTGATCGAGCCGCTCGAGCGTGGTGGCTGGGAGCCGACGGTCTACCTGAGCGACGACGAGCCGGTCGCGTTCGCGGCGATCCGACTCACCTACCTCGCCGGGCTGACGGTCGAGAGCTACCCCACGATGTCCGCAGCGATCGAGCGTTTCTTTGCGCAGCGGGCAACAGGACGCCGGGCCGTGCTCGAGCGCCACGCCCGGCGGCGGCAGCGGCTGCTCGAGCAGGTCGAAGAGGCACGGATACGGGTGGAGGCCCGACTGCGCTCGCTGGAACAGGAGCTGGAGCGAGGCCGTGAGGCAGAGCAGTGGCGGCGCATGGGCGAGCTGATCTACGCCCACCTCGCCGCCATCGAGCCTGGCCAGACGGAGCTCCTCGTAGAGGGTGTACGGATCCCGCTCGACGCCGACCGTACCCCGAGCGAGAATGCCCAGGCCTATTTCGAACGCTACCGCAAGGCGCAGTCGGCAGCGCAGCACGTACCGCCACTGATCGACGACGCGCGTCGCGAGCTGGCCTATGTGCAGCAGCTCGCGACGCTGATCCGGTTGGCCGAATCGGCCGAGGAGCTCGAGCAGCTCCGCCAGGAGTGGGAGGCGTTCCGTAGCCCGAAGGGAGAGCTCGGATCGACCCGGAGGAAGCGCGAACGGGCTTCAGCGATCCGGCGCCCACGGGGCTGGGTGACACCGCGCGGTGACCGGATCTATGTCGGACGGCATGGCCGAGAGAACGACTCGCTGACCTTCGAGCTGGCCCGGCCGGATGATACCTGGCTCCACGCTCGCGGTTTGCCTGGGGCGCACGTGGTAGTCCAGTGGGCGGGGCCAGCGGATCCGGCCGTCCTCGAGACCGCGGCCGCACTGGCGGCCTGGTACAGTGAGGGCCGGGAGTCGAGCCACGTGCTAGTCGACGTGACGCAGCGCCGGTACGTGCGGCGCATCCCCGGCGCCGGCCCGGGTCTGGTGAGCTACCGCAACGAGCGCACGCTCCGTGTCCGGCCGCAGAGCCCCGAGGAGCTCGGCCTCCGGCAGGGGTAGCGTGCCGCTGGGTCGGCACACCCCTCACCTCATGGGTTGCACCTCGCAGAAGACGTGGCGGGCGCGTCGGCTGAAGCTGAGGATGATCAGGCCACAAAAGGCGGCCGGGTCGGTCTTGGCGGCGCCGGTTAGCGGGCGATGGGCTTGGCCAGGCGTGCCAGTAACACCCCGATCTCGTAGAGGAAGTACATCGGAGCGGCGACCAGGAACATGTTGAACGGGTCGGGTGTCGGGGTGATGACGGCGGCAGCGACCATGATCACCAGCAGGGCGTACTTGCGGAGCGAGGCGAGCCGCCGCGCGTCGACGATGCCGAGCTTGGCTAGGATGAAGATCACGACGGGCAGCTCGAAGACGATGCCCACCCAGAGCAGCAGGGTCATGTAGAAGGAGATCACTTCCTCCGCCCGGAACTGCGCGTTGAACACCTGACTGCCGAAATGGGACAGGAACGCGAGCGCTCGCGGGATCACGACGAAGAAGGAGAACGCGACGCCCGAGAGGAACATCAAGCTGACGAACGGCAGAGCCCGGTAGAGGTAGCGTCGCTCACGCCGGGTCAGGCCGGGAGCCAGGAAGCGGACGATCTGGTACACGATCACCGGCATCGCGATCCCGATGCCGATGTAGAGGGCGACTTTGGTATAGGTGATGAACGACTCGGTCGGCGAGATGACCTGAAGCCGCTCGAGCCCGGTCATGTGGGTGATCAGATCGAGGGTGGGGAAGGCGAGCACCAGCCCGACGACGAAGCCGACCGCCACGGCGAGGCCGGAGTAGATCAAGCGCTGCCGCAGCTCCTCCAGGTGCTCCTGGAGGGTCATCTCCTTGAACAGATCCTCCGGCTCCGGTTCGGGCTCACTCGGGGCAGTGACCACCGAGCGCCCGCGGACGCGGTCGAGCAGGCTCACCATTGTCGGTCATTCGTCGCGCTTAGTGTCACCGCTACCAGCTCCGTCCATGAAGCGTAACAAAACCGACGCCGTCCCGACTACAATCGGTGCGGCGCCTGCTTGGACACACCTCGGTGGCGGTCTCGTCGCGCTCTACTGATTGATATGCTCTTCAATGAAGTTGATCGCGTCCCTCACGGTGACGATGTTCGCTGCCTCCTCGTCGGAGATCTCGATCCCGAACTCCTCCTCGAGCTGCATGATCAACTCGACCAGATCGAGCGAGTCGGCATTCAGATCCTTCACGAACTCGGCGTCGAGCGTGACCTCGCTCGGATCGACTCCCAACTGCTCGGCGACAACCGATTGGACGCGCTCGAAGAGCGGTGATGTTGCAGACACGCTTCTACCTCCCCAGACCCCTCCGGAGTGCCGACCTCCTCAACTGCTGGCGTAGTATGCCCGAGACGAAGCGACGGCGCAAGCGCTCGGTAGCCAGAGGAGGCCGAGTTCAACTTGACGACGCCAGGTTCGCCGCGATCGTGCCCAGCACACCGTTGACGAACCGGCTCGAACTCTCCCCACCGTACAGCTTGGCCAGCTCGACCGCCTCGTTGATCGCTGCCTTCAACGGCACGTCCGACTCGTACAGGAGTTCGTACACGGCCACTCGCAGGATGTTCCGGTCGACCGGAGGGAGCTGTTCGAGGGGGAATGCTGGTGCAGCCGCGGCGATCATGCCATCGATCCTCCCCCGGTGTTCCAGTACGCCGAGCACGAGCCGCTCGGCGTACCGGCGTACCGGCTGCGGGATCGACTGGTCGTCGAAGTAGCGAGCCAGCACCGCCTCGACAGGATGACCCGCGACGTCGGCTTCGTACAGGATCTGCATCGCGAGGATACGTGCCTGGCGGCGTGTTCGGCTGACGGTCATCACACGTGTCTCCGGTTTCCCTTGCGGACGCGCGCTCACCAGTACCGCCCGTCTGAACACCGCCCGCCCACGCTCCGACGCTAAGTGTACAGGACGCGACCCCTAGCGGCCGACCGGGAACGGCCGGTGTCATGGCGAGAGCGCCAAGTTCGCTTCGCGGTCGAGAAACTCTTGCAGGAAGACCGTCGAGTGGCGCCCGGCACGGAAATCGGGGTCGCGCAGCAGGCGACGGTAGAGCGGGATGGGGGTCGGCAGGCCACTGATAATGGTCTCGCGCAGGGCGCGGTCGAGGCGCTCGAGGGCCTGCGAGCGATCGAGCGCCCAGGCGACGATCTTGGCCAGCAGGGAGTCATAGTGCGGCGGCACGGTGTAGCCCGGATACAGGTGAGTATCGACCCGGATGCCTGGGCCCCCGGGCAGGTTCAGCTCGCTAATCTGCCCGACGCGCGGCGCGAACTGGTTCGCCGGATCTTCAGCCGTTACC
The DNA here is from genome assembly GCA_014874455.1 of Thermomicrobiaceae bacterium. Lineage (GTDB taxonomy): Bacteria > Chloroflexota > Chloroflexia > Thermomicrobiales > Thermomicrobiaceae > Thermalbibacter. Next base: position 25,270 of record JADBJL010000091.1, on the reverse strand, counting down.
CTTACCTCGACCGCATGGCCTCTGGTGGGTACCGGATCCGGCACGGTGAGGCGCTCACCGGCCGCGAGGGCGAGCTGCCACTGCACGAGGTCGATGCCGGTGACCATTTCGGTCACCGGGTGCTCGACCTGGATGCGCGCGTTGACCTCAGTGAAGTAAAAGCGGCCGTCTCGATCGAGCAAGAACTCGAACGTCCCCGCCCCGACATACCCCACCGCCCTCGCTCCGCGCACCGCCGCTTTGCGCAGCGCTTCACGCACCTTCGCAGGGAGGTTAGGGGCTGGCGCCTCCTCGATCAGCTTCTGGTAGCGGCGCTGGATCGAGCAGTCGCGCTCGCCGAGCGCGACGACGCGTCCATGGCGGTCGGCTAAGATCTGTACCTCGACGTGCCGCGGTCGCTCCAGGTAGCGCTCTAAGTAGACCGTGGCGTCGCCGAAGGCGGCGTGGGCTTCCTGCTGGGCCAGGCCCAGCGCCTGCGCGAGTTCTGCCTCCCGGTAGACGATCCGCATGCCGCGCCCACCCCCGCCGGCCGCAGCCTTGACCAGCAAGGGGTAACCGATCTCCTTGGCGATGGCCCGCGCTTCGGCGACTTCGCGGACTGGCTCCTCACTACCGGGCATGACGGGAACGCCGGCCTGGCTCATCAACCGCCGTGCCGCCGCCTTGTCACCCAGAGCTGAGAGCACGCGGGCTGGTGGGCCGATGAACGTGATCCCGCACTCGGCACAGATCTCGGCCAGGAGCGGGTTCTCTGCGAGGAAGCCGTAACCCGGATGCAGGGCGTCGCATCCGGTGACCACCGCTGCGCTGATGATGGCCGGGATGTGGTTGTAGCTGCGTTCTGCCGGGGCCGGGCCGATGCAGATCGCCTCGTCGGCCAGGCGCACCGGAAGCGAGTCACGGTCGGCCTCAGAGTAGGCCACCACGGCGGGAACGCCGAGCTCACGGCAAGCCCGCAGAACCCGCAGAGCGATTTCCCCGCGGTTCGCGATCAGCACTTTCCGGAACATCGGCCTCACGTCGCCATGAACAGGCCGCCATCGACGCTCAGGACGGCCCCGGTGATATAGCGAGCGGCGGGCGACGCCAGGAACGCGATCGCCTCGGCGACGTCTTCCGGCGTCCCATAGTAGCCGAGCGGGATCTGCTTGAGAATCTGCTCCTGGAGTTCTGCCGGGATCGCCTCCGTGAGACGGGTCTGGATAAACCCGGGCGCGACGGCGTTGACCGTGATGCCACGGCTGCCGACCTCCCGAGCCAGCGCCTTGGTAAGGCCGATGATACCCGCTTTGGCCGCCGCATAGTTCGTCTGGCCGACGTTGCCCACCAGGCCGACGACCGAGGTGAGGTTGACGATGCGGCCGTACCGCTGGCGCATCATCGGCCGGATGGCGGCTCGGCAACAGAGAAACGTCCCCTTCAGATTCGTCTCCAGAACGTCGTCCCAGTCCTGGTCACGCATGCGCATGATCAGCGTGTCTCGTGTGATCCCGGCGTTGTTGACGAGCACCTCGAGCCGGCCGAAACGGTCGATCGCCTGGCTGACCATCTCGCCGACCTGGTCGGCATCGGTCACGTCGGCGCGGAAGGCGATCGCGGTGCCGCCGAGTTCCGCGATCTCTGCGACCACCGCCTCGGCGAGCTCGATGTCTCCCCGGTAGTTGACCACCACCTTGTAGCCGTCGCGCGCCAGTCGTATGGCTGTCGCCCGGCCGATACCTCGCACGGCGCCGGTAACGATGGCCGCGCCGCGGTGGTCATTGCTCATCGCTCATCACCTCCCGGCCCATGCTCTCTCGACTCCGCTCCTGGTCTCCCCGACACGTGCTCGATGCAGCTCAACAGCTCCTCAGCCGTGCGGACAGTGGCGAGCGGATGGATACGAGCGATGAGTCCGCTTAGCACTCGTCCTGGCCCCACCTCGTAGTAGCTCTCGACGCCCCGTGCGGCTGCGGCGCTGATCACGTCGACCCAGCGCACCGGCGCGGCGATCTGTGCCAGGAGTTCCTGGCGCAGCTCGTCTGGGTCCCTGAGCGGGCGGGCATCGACGTCGGCCAGCAGTGGAGCGATCGGCGGCGCGATGGGGATCGACTCCACGAGCGGGCGCAGTGCCTCCGCCACCGGACGCATCAGCGACGAGTGAAAGGCGGCGTTGACCGGCAGCCGGACGACGCGCCGCGCGCCGCGCTGCCGGGCCAGCGCCGCCGCCCGCTCGAGCTGGGCTGATCGCCCGCTGAGCGTGATCTGGCCGGGCGCGTTGATGTTGGCGACCTCGACGCCGGCCTCCTCGGCGATAGTGGCGAGCGTCTCGTCGTCGAGCCCGATCACCGCCAGCATCCCGCCGAGCCCATGCTCTTCCATCAACTCGCCGCGCCGCCGGACGAGCCGGATCGCGTCAGCGAAGTCGAGGCTGCCGGCGGCGACCAGAGCGGTGTACTCGCCCAGGCTGTGCCCCGCGAGGCAGTCCGGCGACGGGAGCCGGTCATAGTGGCGCAGCACCCGCCAGTAGGCGACGCTGGTCGCGAGGATAGCCGGCTGCTGGTTGCGCGTGGCGGCCAGCTCGCCCTCCGGCCCCTCGAAGATGATCCGGGAGAGCGCAAACCCGATGGCCTCGTCCGCCGCAGCGAAGGTCTCACGTGCGATCGGCTCGCGGTGCGCCAGCTCGCGGCCCATGCCGACTCGTTGGCTCCCCTGTCCGGGGAAGACCCAGGCAACTGCACCCATCCGCTACTCCCGCCCGGGCACCCCGCTCCAACCCCAGCGGACGACGCTCGCGGCCCAGGATAGCCCGCCTCCGAAGGCGACCAGCACGAGGTTCATGCCCGGCCGCAGGGCGCCGGCGTCCGCTGCCTCCGCCAGGCAGATCGGCACCGAGGCTGCCGACGTATTGCCGTATCGGTCGAGGTTGACCCAGACCTTGCTGGGGGGCAGGCCGAGCCGTTTGGCGGCGGCGTCGATGATCCGCTGGTTCGCCTGATGTGGGATCAGCAGATCGATGTCGTCCAGCCGCAACCCGGCTCTGGCAATCGCCTCGATCGCAGCCTCGCCCATGACGCGGACAGAGAACCGGAACACCTCGCTACCCTGCATCCGCATGTAGGGGCGCTTGGGCGGCAGTACCCCGTTCGCGCTCAGCAGTTCGCGGAAGCCGTCGAGGTAGAGGTGCATCGCGCCGGTGCCGTCGGAGCCGAGGACGCTGGAAAGGACACCCTCTTCAGCCGTGGTCGCCTGGAGCACCGCCGCGCCCGCGCCGTCTCCGAAGAGCACGCAGGTGCTGCGATCGGTGAAGTCGACCCAGCGTGTCAACGCGTCTGCGCCGACGACCAGCACGGCATCGGCGGCACCAGTCGCGATGAACTGGGCGCCGACAGTGACCGCGTACATGAAGCCTGAGCAGGCAGCCACCAGGTCGAACGCCCCGGCCCGGCTTGCCCCCAGCTCGGCCTGCAGCAGGGAAGCGGTAGCTGGCATCAGGAGATCCGGAGTGATGGTCGCGAGGACGATCAGGTCGAGCTGCTGGGGATCGATACCGGCGACAGCGACGGCGCGCCGTGCTGCCATGGTGGCCATATAGAGCGTGGTCTCAGCCGGGCTGGCGATGCGGCGCTCACGGATGCCCGTACGCGTGACGATCCACTCGTCGGACGTGTCGACCATCCGCTCGAGATCCTGGTTGGTCAAGACGTGTTGGGGCAGATAGGCGCCCCATCCCGTGATCGCTGCACGCCGTCCGGCCACGACGGAACCCCTCCCATCCCCGCCTCACCGAGGGATCTGACGCTCGGCTCGCTCCGGTAACGGAGCGTGGGCGGAAGCCCGGGCGATCCCCTGGTGCTGCTACTCGGCCCCGCGCCGGGTTCGCGGGCTCGTCCGGTTCACCTCGATGACCTGCCGACCCCGGTAGGTGCCGCAATTGGGGCAGACATGGTGCGTGAGCTTCTTCTCGCCACAGGCTGGGCAGGTCATGAGCTGTGGCAACTTCAGGTAGTGGTGGCGTCGCCGGTTACCCTGACGGCGCCGGCTGACGCGGTGCTTCGGCAATGCTCCCATTCGACGTTCTCCTTCTCTCTCCTGATGCCCCCGGGCGATCCGCTCGGAGGGCGCTTCGACTCATCCAGTTCATGCAGTTCACGCTCAGTCGGTTCGCTCCTCGAGGAGCGCTTGCAACACTGCCAGGCGCGAATCGCCGACGTCCTCATGGCCCGGCAGCAGCGACTGGAATCCAGGACAATCCGGCCCACAGACCGGCTTGATCGGTTGGGCCAGGATCGCTACCTGCCTGAGGATCTCACGCAGGTCGAGCTGGTGGTTCTCGTCGATGACGAAGATCTCGTCGTCGGTCGGCGCGGGTAGTGGCAGCCCGGTGAAGACGTCGATGCTCGGCCAGAACTCCGCTTCGAAGGACTCGCTGTAGGTGCCCTCGAACTCCGTGAGACAACGGGCGCAGACTTGCGGGCTCGTAATCTTGACTTCCCCGGTCACCAGGATGCCTGACGCGATGCGCGTGAGCCGTAGCTCGGCCTCCAGCTTGCGAACCCGCAGATCCTCGTCGAGCGCGAAGTCGTCGAGTTGGACGGTCACAGTGCGGACGGCACCGACGCGCGCCTTCAGGAGCTGGGCGACATTAATGACGGTGTCGTTGTGAAGGTGCGTCGCGATCATCGTTGGAACCTCCGAACTGCGCTCTCTGGGCGGAGAGGCGCAACTAGCATACTATACTGGACTGTACAAACGAGGGTCAAGGCGCGCCGTCGGCCCCTGCACGGTTGCTGCGGGCGGGCAGCGGTGTAGAATGCCGCCGACGGGCAGGGTTAAGACGGGGAGTGTGGCGGCGCGAATGCGAGCGAATGTAGTCAAGCGGAAACTCCAGGCTGGCGAAGTCGTGGTCGGGTGTTTCATCCCGTATCCGTCCAGCGAGCTCGCCGAGATCTGCGGGTTGATCGGGTTCGACTTCGTGCTGATCGATGCCGAGCACGGGCCGATGTCGCCTGAGTCGGCCTACCACATGGTGTTGGGGGCCGAGGCCGGGGGCGCGACGCCGATCGTGCGAGTGCCGCAGAACGAGCGCCAGGTCATCCTGCGCTACCTCGACATCGGGGCGCTGGGTGTCATGGTGCCGCAAGTGAACAGCCCTGAGGAGGCACGGGCTGTGGTCGCCGCTGCCCGGTACTACCCGCAAGGGCTCCGAGGCATCGCCGGTGTGCGCGCGGCCGGATTCGGTCTGACGCAGTCCTTGGCCGACTATACCGTCCAAGCGAACACCGAGATGTTGGTCATGGTGCAAATCGAGAGCCGAACGGCGGTCGAGCGGCTTTCGCAGATCCTGGAGGTACCGGGGATCGATGTCCTCTTCGTCGGCCCCAACGACCTGGCGCAGTCGATGGGCTATCCGGGCCAACCGCTGCACCCGGAGGTACAGGCGGTCGTTGACCAGGTGGTGCGACAGGTCGATGGCCGGGTGCCGCTGGGCACGACGGCTGCCACGGTGGAGCTGGCGCGACACCAGCGAGAACGCGGGTTCCGCATGGTGGTGACCAATGCCACGAGCCTGCTGGCAGCGAGCGGGCGCGCGCTGATCGAGGCGGCGAAGGGCTAGCACGGGAGCAGTTGGGCGCTGGTGGCTGGTAGTGAGGAACGGAGCGGGTCATGGTGCAAAGCAAGCTGTTGCCGTATGCCTTCTTCGAAGGGGACTTCGTTCCCGCGGATCAGGCCAAGGTAAGCATCGCCACCCATGCCCTCCAGTACGGTACGGGGGTCTTCGGCGGCATCCGCGGCTACCTGGATCGCGACGGCGAGACGATCAACATTTTTCGCCTGCCGGACCACACGCGCCGGCTGATGCAGTCGGCCCGCTTCCTGCGCGCCGAACTCCCGTACGATGCCGAGCGCGTGGCTGAGATCATCGTCGAGCTGGTCAAGCGCAACGCCCCGGGCTTCGATATCTATATCCGGCCATTCATCTACAAGGCCGACCTCGAACTCGGCCCCAAGCTCAAGGGCATCCGCGACGAGCTGGCGATCTACATGATCCCGCTTCAGGAGTATTTGCCGATCACTCACCCGATCCGGCTGATGGTCTCGTCTTGGCGACGCACCGAGGACAACATCATCCCGAGCCGCGGGAAAGTCTCGGGTGCGTACATCAATTCGGCCCTGGCGCGCGACCAGGCGGAGGAGTGTGGCTTCGACGACGCGATCATGCTCAACTCCGCCGGCAAGGTGGCCGAAGGGAGCGGGGCGAACCTCTTCATCGCCCGCGGCGGAGTGCTGATCACGACACCGGTCACCGCGGATATCCTCGAAGGGATTACCCGGCGCTCCCTCATCGAGTTCGCGCGCGATCTGGGCATCTCGATCGAAGAGCGGGAGATCGACCGGAGCGAGCTGTACATCTGCGATGAGGCGTTCCTGTGCGGTACCGGCGTGCAGATCGCGCCGGTCGGCTCGATCGACGGTCGACCGGTCGGGAACGGTCAGATCGGCCCGATCACAGCGAAATTGCAACAAGTCTTCTTCGCGCTGGTACGCGGTGAGGAGTCGCCCTACCGGCACTACTTGACCCGCGTCAAGATCGTCCAGCCGGCGGAAGCCCATTAGGCCCGGCGGCTGATCGTTCCCCGCCGAGGTGGTGCGGACGGCGAGCGGCTGGCGCGGCTCCTGCGCGGTCACTGGGAACGTGGTACGCTTGCACCCCGGCGGTCGGGCGCTGGCGCGGAACCACGGACGAGGATGACTCCAGAACGGTGAGCGCGAAGGGGCACCACTGGCAGGGTGTGATCCTGATCGCTGTCGCCGCTCTGCTGCTGGTCGCATGCCAGCGCGGAGGGTCGCGTTCAGCGCCCGCGCAGAGCCCGGCACCCAGCGCCCCGATGGGCGTGCAGCCAGCGGCTGAGCAGCGAGCCACACCTGCTGCCCCTGCTCCGACGGCCTCGCTTCCTGTCGCCTCACCCCCTGGGCAGCGAGTCTCGATCGTCGAGGCGGGCTTCGAGGAACCGCGGACGCTCAATCCGCTCTTCGTAGCTGACCCGGTGTCGGAAGAGCTCAGCCGCCTGGTGTTCGACAGCCTGGTCACCATCGATCCGGCGACCGGAGACGTCGCTCCAGCGCTGGCTGCGTCCTGGGAGATCAGCGAGGACGGCACTCGCTACACATTCCACCTCCGTGACGGCGTGCGCTGGCACGACGGCCAGCCCTTCACCGCGCGCGACGTCGAGTTCACGTACCGTGCGATGCTGGACGTCAACGTCCGCTCACCGCGCCACTCTCGACTGGCGGAGCGAGTGAAGGCGGTCGGTATGGTCGACCAGCAGACGGTCGTCATCGAGCTGATCAAGCCGGACGCCTCCTTCCTGCCGACACTGGCCACGCTCGGCATCGTGCCTGAGCACGTCCTGGCGTCTGTGCAGCCGGAGCAGCTCGTCACCGATCCATTCGGCCTCAGCAGCGCGGTCGGAACCGGGCCGTTCATGCTCACGAAGTGGGTACGGGGAGAGCAGATCGTCTTCGAGCGGAATCCACAGTACTACCGCGGCGCCCCACAGGTTCCCCAGTACACGTACCGGGTCGTCGGCTCGCTGGACGAACTGGCTGCCGGGCTGCGGGACGGCCTCATCGACTGGGCTGTGGTCGACGCGGCTCAGGTGGGGGCCGTCCCGGCGATCGACGGAGTCACGGTGCAGTCGCTGCCTGGCTTCGAGCTGGTCATGGTCGTCTTGCAGTTGGATTCGACCAAGAGCGAATTCTTCCTCGATCCCCGGGTACGGCAGGCGCTGTTGCTCGCGCTGGATCGCCAGGCCATGGTCGACGAGGTCTGGCACGGCCAGGCGGAGGTCGCGCAGGGGACACAGCCCCCGGCATCCTGGGCTGCCGGGCCGACCGGCATCGAGTACTCGTACGATCCCGAGCAGGCGGCCCGGTTGCTCGACGAGGCCGGCTGGTCGATGGGGCCCGACGGCGTTCGGCAGCGGGAGGGGCAGCGGTTGAGCTTCCGGCTGGTCGCGACCGGCGCCGACCCGACTCGCCGCGCGCTCGCCCTCTGGCTGCAGCGCCAGTGGGCACAGATTGGCGTCGAGGTAAGGCTCGAGCTGGAGCGGTGGAGCGACGTTCGCCGCCGGATCGTCGAGACGCGAGACTTCGATGCGCTCGTGCTCGGTGTGCGTTGGGATCTCGATCCCGATCAGCGTATCGTCTGGGCGACCGACTCGATCTTCGATGGACTCAACGCGGGCCATTACAGCAATGCCGAGCTGGACGCGCTCCTGGAGCAGGCCATCGCGACGACCGACCGGCAGGAGCGGTCGGCGCTGTACCGGCAGGCACAGGAGATCGTGCTTCGTGACCTCCCTGTGCTGCCGCTCTGCTTTCCCAACCTTACCGTACTGTGGTCGAACCGGATCGAGGCTCCACCGCTCTCAGCGACTGCCGTGCGGCTGCGAGCAGGCGTCGAGCAGTGGCGGTTACGGCTGTAGGCGACCATATTGACGGCTGTTGACGGCAAGGGTACACTGTCGTGCGGTACCCGCGGCGATCCGGACGACCAACGGGGACGCTGAGTCGGGACATAGCCAGGCAGCCGGTGCCGGTAGGCACACGTGTGCGAGGTCTGAGCGAGTGGCGTGACAGCGAGACCAGCGGGTGGCGGTATTCCGTGTGGTCTGGCGGTCGGAGTGGCGCGGTCGTGAGGCGAAGGAGACGCGATGGAGCCGCTACTTGAGGTGCGAGACCTCCGAACCCAGTTCTTCACCCAGGACGGCGTGGTGAAGGCGGTCGATGGGGTGTCGTTCAACCTGCTGCCCGGTGAGACGCTCGGCATCGTGGGCGAGAGCGGCTGTGGCAAGAGCATCACCGCGCTCTCGATCATGCGGCTGATCCCGAGCCCGCCTGGCAAGATCGTGAGCGGTGAGATCATCTTCGAGGGCGAAGACATCCTCAAGATGAACGACGACGAGGTTCGTTCCATCCGGGGCCGGAAGATCGCGATGATCTTCCAGGATCCGATGACCTCGCTCAACCCCGTGTTGACGATCAACCGGCAGATCAGCGAGGCGCTGGAGCTTCACCTCGGGATGACGAGGAGCCAGGCGCGCCAGCGCAGCATCGAGCTCCTGAAGATGGTCGGTATCCCGAATGCCGAGCAGCGGGTCGATCAGTATCCCCACCAGTTCTCCGGCGGCATGCGCCAGCGCGTGATGATCGCGATGGCGCTTTCGTGCAACCCCTCGCTGTTGATCGCTGACGAGCCGACGACCGCGCTCGACGTGACCATCCAGGCCCAGATCCTCGACCTGATGCGCAACCTGCAGGCCGAGCACAACACGGCCCTCATCCTGATCACGCACGACCTCGGCGTCGTGGCCGGTATGACCGATCGGATCAACGTCATGTACGCCGGCCATATCGTGGAGACCGCACCCACTGAAGAGCTCTTTGCCAACCCGAAACACCCTTACACGGTGGGCCTGCTCAACTCGATCCCGCGGCTAGACGCGCCGCGGAAGGAGAAGCTGAACCCCATCCGTGGCCTGCCGCCGGATCTGATCGACCTGCCTGACATGTGCCCGTTCGTGCCACGCTGTGACTACGCGCGAGAGAAGTGCGGGCAGAAGAACCCGCCGTTGATGGACGTGAACGAGGTGCATCGCTCGGCCTGCTGGTTCTGGGACGAAGTGAGTGTGGCCGGGCCCACGAGCAAGCGCGAGGGAGGAGTGACGGCAGACGATGGCAACTGAGGTGCGCGCGACCCCGCAGCAGCATGACGGGCGCAGCCAGGAAGTCCTGCTCGACGTCCGCGACCTGGTGATGTACTTCCCCCTCACCCGTGGCATTATCCTGCAGCGCCGGGTCGGGTGGGTGCAAGCGGTCGACCACATCTCGTTCCAGGTGTACAAGGGTGAGACCTTGGGGTTGGTGGGAGAGTCCGGCTGCGGCAAGAGCACGACCGGCCGCGCGATCCTCCAGCTCTACAAGCCGACGGCTGGCGAGGTGATCTTCAAGGGTACCGACCTCACCAAGCTCAGCCCCGGCGAGATGCGGAAGATGCGCCGCCACCTCCAGATGATCTTCCAGGATCCGTACGCCTCGCTCAACCCGCGTATGACCGTGGGCAGCATCATCAGTGAGCCGATGCAGATCCACAACCTGGTGCCGAAGAACCAGCGCAACGAGCGTGTCCAGGAGTTGCTGGAAACGGTCGGGCTCAACCCGTACTTCGCGAACCGCTACCCGCACGAGTTCTCTGGCGGCCAGCGGCAGCGCATCGGCATCGCCCGCGCCCTGGCGGCCGACCCGGAGTTCATCGTGGCCGACGAGCCGGTCTCGGCGCTCGACGTCTCGATCCAGGCCCAGATCATCAACCTGCTCGAAGAGCTTCAGGAGCAATTCAGGCTCACGTACCTGTTCATCGCGCACGACCTCAGCGTCGTCCGGCATATCTCCGATCGGGTCGCGGTGATGTACCTCGGCAAGATCGTCGAGCTGGCCGACCGCAACTCGCTCTACGACGACCCGCTCCACCCCTACACCAAGGCGCTGCTCTCGGCCGTGCCGATCCCCGATCCGGTGGTGGAGAAGAAGCGCGAGCGGATCATTCTCACGGGCGATGTGCCGAGCCCGATCAACCCGCCGTCGGGATGCCGGTTCCACACGCGCTGCCCGTACGCGATGGACGTGTGCTCGAAGGTGGAGCCACGCTTCGTCGATCAGGGCGGTGGCCACCACGTGGCCTGCCACCTCTATCCCGGCTGCACGCCGTAGCGATGTAGGGCGCGGTGTTCGGACGTGACCCGCAGGTCATCCTGGCGACGATCATCGCGTTCGTCGCCGGGATCACCGTCCACGAGTTCTGCCATGCCTGGTCGGCCCTGATGCTGGGGGACAACACCGCCCGGCGTCAAGGCCGGGTCACGCTGAACCCGCTCGCCCACCTCGACCCGATCGGCACGCTCGGCATGCTCATGATCGCTGTCGTCGGGTTCGGGATCGGATGGGGCCGGCCGGTACCGGTCAACCCCGCACGGCTGCGCGGTCACCAGCGCGGCATGGCCCTCACGGCTCTCGCCGGGCCGCTGTCGAACGTCGTGCTGGCGACGGCCTTCGCTATCCCGTACCGGTTCGGTGGCGAGCTCGCCGTCCCGTCCTTCGTCGCCGTGCTGGTGCAGCAACTCGTGGTTGTCAATATCTTGCTGGCCGCCTTCAACCTGATCCCGATCCCCCCACTCGACGGCCTGAAGATCTTGACCGGCATTCTCCCCGCCTTCTGGTACCCCTACCTGGCACCGCTGGAGCGCTACGGAGTCGGCATCCTGCTGGTGTTGATCTTGCTGGGGAGCTGGGGTGGGGGGAGTATCCTGGCTGAGATGTACCTGCCGGTCTTTCGGCTCCTCTTCACCTTGATCGTGGGCCGGGCGCCGTTCTAATGCCGCTCGACGCGCGTCCGGTACGGCTTGCTGACTGCCCGATCGCGGTCGAGGGCTTTTACGGGCCGCTCGACCTGCTCCTGCGGCTCGTCGAGGAGCGGCACCTGCCGGTGACCGAACTCTCCCTCGCCGCTGTGACCGACCAGTTCCTGTCCCGTCTCGCGACGCTGGACGACGTCCCGCTCGAGCTCGTGGCCGACTTCGCCGTCGTGGCGGCCCGCCTGGTGGCGCTGAAGGCGTGGGCGTTGTTGCCTCGCCCGGCTGAGCCTGAACCGGCTGACGCGCCGGAACCCGATGACCTGGTCAAGCAGCTCCAGCTCTACCAGGCGTTTCGGGCGGTGGCGCTGGAACTCCGGCTCCGCGAGCAGAACGGGCAGCGGGCCTATCCGCGGTCGCCGAGCAGGCGGCCCCAGCCCTCGCGTCACGCGCTCGTCACGTTGGAGTCTGCTGCGCTGGCCAGTGCGCTGCAGCGCTGGCACCGGAGGGTGACGCCGCCTCCTGCACCGCTGCGCCTGCCGCCTGAGCTCTCGCTTCAGGCCATGGCGCGGCGGTTGCTCGCGCGACTCCGCCGGGGAGCGCGAACGTTCGGCGAGCTCGTTGGCCGGGGAGCCGAGCGCCGGGAACTGGCAGCGGGATTCCTCGCCCTGCTCGCCTTGCTCCGGCGTGGACTGGTGGTGGCGGAGCAGGCCGTGCCGTTCGGCGAGATCACCGTGACGCTGCGCGAGCGGCACAGGCGCGAGGTGATGGCCGATGACTGAGCCATCCATCGACTTGGCCGCGCGACTTGGAGCGCTGCTCTTCGTGAGTGGCGACCCCATCGAGCGTGCCCGGCTCCTGGAGCTGCTCGGATGCGACGAGGCCGCGCTCGACGCGGCGCTCGAGACACTGCGGGGTCGTTGTCCCGGTCTCGGCCTCGTCCTGATCGAGCACGCGGGAGCGTACCAGTTCGCGACCGCTCCGGCCCTGGCCGGACTCGTCGAGACGTTTCTCGGCTTGGATCGCCCGGCCCGGCTCTCGGCGGCGGCGCTGGAGACACTCGCAATCGTGGCCTATCGCCAACCGGTCACCCGCGCCGAGATCGAGGCGATCCGCGGGGTGGACTCGAGCGCTGCCCTTCACACCCTGGTCGCCCGCGGACTGATCGAGCCGGTCGGTCGGCTGGCGACGGTCGGCCAGCCCATCCAGTACGGCACGACGCCGCAGTTCCTGCAGGCCTTCGGGCTGGCGAGCCTCGACGACCTGCCAGAGCTGCCGCCGGAGATCCAGGCGGCCCTTCGGAGAGCAGGGGATCTAGCGGGCCCTGGCAGCGGTTAGCCGGCGCAACCGGATGATCGTCTCCTCCAGGACGTCGAGCGTCCGGTCGATCTCAGCCTCGGTGTTGTCTTTGCCCAGCGTGAGCCGGATGCTGCCGCGCACGAGATCCGGGTGCAGGCCGAGAGCCAGCAGCACGTGGCTGGGCTCGGTGGAGCCGGTGGTGCAGGCTGAGCCGCTCGATGCCGCGATGCCGTGCATGTCCAGGTTGAGCAGTACTGTCTCACCGTCAACACCCTCGAAGGAGACGTTGACGTTGTTCGGCAGCCGCCGCTCGCGGTCGCCGTTAAGCCGGGTGCCGGGGATACGGCTGAGAAGCCCGTCGATCAGCCGGTCACGCAGCCGCTGGACGTGAGCGTTGCGCTGCTCCAGCTCGGCGTAAGCGAGTTCCAGCGCGGTCGCCATGCCGACGATGCCAGGCACGTTCTCGGTGCCGGCGCGGCGGTTGCTTTCCTGCGCTCCGCCCTGCTGCTGCCAGAGGATCGGGGTCTGTCGGCGCACGTAGAGCAGCCCGACTCCCTTGGGAGCGTAGAACTTGTGAGCAGATAGCGAGAGCAGGTCGACGTTCAAGGCCTCGACGTCGAGCGGAAGCACGCCGGCCGCCTGGACGGCGTCCGAGTGGAAGGTGATCCCGCGCTCGCGCGCCAGCCGGCCGATCTCGGCAATGGGCTGGATCGTCCCGATCTCGTTGTTGGCGTACATGACGGAGATCAGGATCGTGTCGGGGCGGAGGGCCGCCTCGATGTCCTCGACGCGGACGATGCCGTCCGGGCCGGGCCGCACATAGGTGACCTCGAAACCGAACTTCTCGAGGTACTGGGCGCTGTGCAGGACGGCGTGGTGCTCGAAGGCGGTGGTGACGAGATGGTTGCCCCGACCATGCAGTCGATGCCACCAGGCGACTCCCTTGATCGCCACGTTGTCGCTCTCGGTGCCCCCGCTGGTGAAGATGATCTCACGGGCCTGGCAGTTGAGCAGGCGGGCGATGCGCGCCCGGGCGTGATCCAAAGCAGCGCGCGCCTCCCGACCGGCCGCGTAGATACTCGACGGGTTCCCGTACTTCTCCGTGAAGTACGGGAGCATCGCCTGCAGCACCCGGGGATCGACCGGGGTCGTAGCGGCATGGTCGAGGTAGATCTCCGTTCGATTCAACAGCGAGCCTCCCCTATCTTCAGTAGCGCCGACGACTCGGAGAGCAGCGAACAGCGTGCGCGTGCCGGTACGTGACTCGTCGCTCAGACCGATTGCTCGGCATGGGCATGGCCGGCCGCGTGCAGAAGGTCAGCCAGCGTCGTCGAGTCCAGCACGTCGATGATGCTGTCGCGGACTCTGAGCCAGACGATCCGCGTTGCGCAGCCCTCGATCATGGGGCAGGTATCGTCGTCACTTTCCTCGCTGACACAGCTCATCGGGGCGACCGGGCCTTCCATCACCCGGTAAATCTCGCCCACCTTGACCTGATCTGGCGGGCGGGCGAGCTCGTAGCCGCCGTGTGCACCCCGGGTGCTCACCACCAGCCCTGCGCGGCGGAGCGGCAGCATAAGTTGCTCGAGGTAGGCCAGCGGCACGGCCGAGTCAGCGGCAATCGTCGCCAGTGGAATCGGCCCCTGCCCGAACAGCTTGGCGAGCGAGACCATCGCTCTCATCCCGTATTCGCCGCGTGTCGAAACCTTCATGGCCCGCGGTTCCTCGTTCGCGTTTGCAGGACGGTCGTGTTCCTTATGCTACGCTGGGATCGAGTGCTGGTCAACGGCGCCAGCGTGGCGGATGTCGTTCATGACTGGATCGGCCTTCTCACATGCAACTCGATCCCAGGTGAGAATCATTCTTGCTTCCGCCTCGCCTATACCTTACGCCACAGATCGGGATTCGTCAACCGGGAGAGCGTCACTGGAAGCACCGGCTCGCCGAGAGGCGGGCCGGTATGGTATAGTATCGACAGGCTGGCCACTCGGTCAGCCACTTTTGCGCACCAGAGGTGATGAGCCATGATGCAGTCGATCGACGTCCAGTTGCCCGAGATGCTCGAGCGTCTCGACCGGATCGGGGTGCGTCTTTGACCTCGACGCGAAGCGCCGGGAGATCCTCGAGCTCGAGGAGCAGAGTGCCCATCCAGACTTCTGGAACGATCCGCAGCGCGCTCAGCGGCTGATGCGACGGCTGAGCCAGCTCCGCGACCAGGTGGAGCAGTGGGAGTCGCTTTGCCGCCAGGCGCGCGACCTGCAGGAGCTGTCCGAGTTGGCTGGAGATGACGATGGCCTCCAGGCCGAGCTGGCCGCTGAGGTCGCACAGCTTGCCGGCCAGCTTCACCAGCTCGAGCTCCGGCTGATGCTGAGCGGCCCCTACGACGCACAGGATGCCATTCTCGCCGTCCACGCGGGCACCGGCGGGGTAGATGCCCAGGACTGGGCCGAGATGCTGCTCCGGATGTACCTGCGTTGGGCGCAGCGCGCGGGCTTCGAGACCGAGGTGCTCGATATCAGCGAGGGCGAGGAAGCGGGCATCAAGAGCGCGACGGTCGAGATCCGAGGCCCGTACGCCTACGGCTACACCAAGGGAGAAGCCGGCACGCACCGGCTGGTGCGACTCTCGCCGTTCGACGCCGCGCACCGGCGGCATACCGCATTCGCGCTGGTAGAGGTGCTACCCGAGGTCGAGGACGAGACAGAGGTCGAGATCCGCGAGGAGGATCTGCGGGTCGATACCTTCCGCGCCTCGGGCGCCGGTGGCCAGCATGTGAACAAGACTGAATCGGCTGTGCGCATCACGCACTTGCCGACCGGGATCGTGGTGACCTGCCAGAACGAGCGCTCGCAGATCCAGAACCGCGAGACCGCGATGAAGATCCTGCGGGCGCGGCTGATCGAGCTGAAGCTGCGGGAGCGCCAGGAGCAGCAGGCTCGCCTCAAGGGGAAGCCGTCGGTGACCGGCTGGGGCAGCCGGATCCGCTCCTACGTGCTGCATCCGTACACCATGGTCACCGACCACCGCACCGAGGTGAGCACGCCGAATATCCAGGCGGTGCTGGACGGTGAGCTCGAGTTGTTCATCGAGGCCTACCTCGAGCGCCAGCTCAGCGACCTCAGCTTGGAGCCGGTCTAGAGCCAGGCGGCCCTGCCCCGCGCTGCGATATCCCCTCTCCCGAACCTTCGGGAGAGGGGATGCCCATCGTTGTCCGGCCCTGCTTTCCGCTGCTAGAATCGGGCCACCTCACCGGCCGAGGCTCGAACGAGACCCGGTAGTGAGAGCGGGCAGACCAGGCCATGAGACGTTTGCCGGCGAGTTCGACCTGCCGGAACGCCAGCGGCACCGTGAATGGCCATTATGAGTTGGCAGGGGGCGGACAACGATGAGGCCGGCTCGCCAGGCTCCCTGGCCTGGAAGGAACGAGCGCACGCGCTGGCGGTTTCCCGGGCGGTGCAACTGGCCGGCGCCGCTCGTCGCTGTCCTGCTGGCACTGCTCCTGGTGCTGTCCCCAGCCTCGCCGGTGGCGGCCGAGTCGGGAGTGGCCTTCCGGGAGCTCGGCGCCACGGTCGCCTTCCCAGAGGCGATCGAGTTTACGCTCGACGCGCGTGCCGAGCGCGAGGTCACGCGCCTCGAGTTGCTCTATGCTCCTGCATTCTCGCCGGTTACCACCGTTGTCAGGCCGCCGTTCCGGTCCGGCCGTGAGCTGCACGTGTCGTACCGGCGCGATATGCTGACGAATTACCTGCCGCCGGGGCTCGATATCCACTATCGCTGGCGCCTGCATTTCGCCGACGGGAGCTGGGTCGACTCGCCCGAGCAGACGCTCCTCTACCTCGACCAGCGGTATTCCTGGGTGCGGACGGAGCAGGGGCCGGTGCAGGTCTTCTCAGCCGTCGCCGATCCATCGCACGGTCAGACTGCGCTCCGCGTCACGCTCGAGGCCATCGATCGCTTTCACAACGCGTTCGGCCTGGAAGTCGAGGGGCCGATTCGCGTTGTCGTGTATGGTAGCCAGCGAGATCTGCTGAGCGCTCTGCCGCCCCAGAGCGCTGAGTGGATCGGCGGGATAGCTCAACCTGAGCTGCGCTTGATCCTCACCGGAGTGTCGCCGGGCCCGGGCGCTGAGACCGAGTTTCGCCGGGTGCTGAGCCACGAGGTCGTCCACTTGTTGGTCGCCCAGGCGACGAGCAACCCGTACAACTCGCCTCCGGCCTGGCTCGACGAGGGTCTGGCGGCCTACTATCAGGAGGTCGAGGACGCGCGGTTCGGCCCGATCCTGGAGCGCGCCGTCCGCAGTGGGAGCTTGATCCCGGTGCGGGCGTTGAACTCCAGTTTCCCGGTCGACCCGGAGCAGGCGCTGCTTTCCTACGCCGAGAGCCGGAGCGTCGTCCAGTTCATTGTCGAGCAGTTGGGTGAGCAGCGGATGGCAGCGCTGCTCCTGGTGTTCCAGGAGGGCGTCTCCTACGACGAAGCCGTCCAGCGCGCCCTCGGGATGACGATCGACGAGTTGGATCAAGCCTGGAAAGCCTGGTTGGGCTATCCCGGAGATCGCGTGGCCGGATCGCTCGACGGGCCGCCTGCCAACCCGCCTGCCTCGCTGAATCCCTCACTTCTGCTCATGGCTTTCGCCGCGTCACTGGTACTCGTGTCGATGGCCTGGCGGTGGGTACGTGCGCGGAGGCCTCGTGGCTGCCAGCCGGATGATCGGGCTGGCTCGGAGAGGCCGCCAGATAGCTGGCTGAACCCTCGCTCGGCGGCCGGTGAGACGGAGGCGCGCGGCTAGAGGACGGCAGACCGCTCGGACGCGAGTGGCCGGGCGAGCAGCAACACCTCGATCAGCAACACGATCAGCGCGAGTAACCCGGCATTGACCAGGCTCAGCACGCCCAGCATCCTGAGCAGCAGGCAACCGACTACGAACATCGCTGCCAGATAGCCCTGGCGCCGAGCGCGCAGGGCGTCGTAGCGGCGGCCCCGCCGAGCCGCGAGTCGGGAGCCGAGCAGATAGGCGAGCAGGGTCAGGAGTGTCGCCAGAGACATCGTCAGCGGTACGAGGAAGAGCAGCAGCGCTGGAAGCACCGGGGCCCGTACGGGATCGACGAATGTCAACACATAGAGGAGCGTCGACCAGGCGACGACTGCCTCCAGCTCGAGCAGCGGGATGGCCGCCAACCGGGCGAGTGGGGTGAAGGTAAGAGCAGGCGCGAGGATAAACAGGCCGTACGCGAGCAGGCGCTCAGCGGCCCAGAAGTCCGGCACGCTCCCAACGTCGTAAGTGACGATCAGGAGACCGGCCAAATACCAGGCTGCCACGCCGGCGCTTGCCGTTACGAGGCTAGCCAGGATACGCGCGACGGTGCGCATGAAGCCACCTCCAGGCCTCGCCGTCGCGAATCGTTTCCCCTTAGTCTAGCAGCTTGGCTCTGGCTGCCAAGCCGCTGGCGTTTGCAGGCCGAGCGGTTTCGCCGTGTCCGGGGCAGGCGCGCACTTGATCGATGCTTCAGCACCGGGCGCAGCGGGAACCCCTACGGCATCTCTGGATGCCGTAGGGAACCCTCAGCCCACCCTCTGGGCACCCCCTCTCACGCGCCACAGCCCTCACCCCGCCCTACGGGCACCCCCTCTTCCGCGTGGCGGGGAAGGGGTCAGGGGGTGAGAGCCGTTGCGTGCCGGGTTGAAAACCGCGCTCATCGGTGCCGATCGGCAGCACGGTAGGCGAGAACCCGGATGTGATCGACCCTCAGGCTGCGCGTTCCTCGATAGCCATCAGCTTCGTGTTTCGCGCAGGCAACCGAGGCGCTGTCAAGACCGGCGAGGTCCGGGAGGACGGGCGGGCCGGTATACTTTTGTCAGGTTCCCGCAGACGCCGCTGGCTGCCGTGCTCTCGTGCCGGAACCGGTCGAAGGCGCCGGGACCAGCACCTTGCCGCTCCAGCGCCGGTTCGAGGGTGAGCCTTTGCCTGCTGGAAAATCCAGGCGGCATGCGATACAGAGGAGAACACCATGGTCACGCTACACCGGCTCGATCGTCAGGAGATCCGCGAACAGCTCGAACGTGACCAGTTCGATGTGCTGGTCATCGGGGGCGGCATTACCGGTGCCGGAGTCGCGCTGGACGCGGCTGCCCGCGGGCTGCGCGTGGGGCTCGTTGAGCGGCGCGATTTTGCCAGCGGTACCAGTAGCTGGTCGACGAAGCTGGTGCACGGTGGCATCCGCTACTTGCCCCAGCTCGATATCGGCCTGGTACACGAGGCACTCGTCGAGCGCGGCCGCTTGATCCGCCGGGCTCCCTATCTCGTGGAGCCGCTGCTGTTCGTCCTGCCACTCTACCGCTTCAACCGCCATCCCCTGGGGCTAAAGCGAACGCCGCCGCCAGGATTGGCGATGAGCCTCTACGTCCGCGCCGGACTGATCGCCTATGACTTGCTGGCCGGCCGGCTGAACGTGGGACGTCATCGCCGCCTGTCTCAGAGCGAGGTCGCTCGCCTGGCACCGCTCTTGCGCCGCGACGGCCTCTTCGATGCCTATGCCTACTATGACGCACGGACAGACGATGCTCGTCTGGTCATGAATGTCCTGCTGACCGCCGTTCGGCACGGTGCCCTCATCTGCAACTACTGTGAGGTCGTTGGCTTCGAGAAGCAAAATGGGCGGCTGGTGGCCGCCGTCGTGCGCGATACGCTCGACGGGTACGAGTTCGCCGTGCGCGCCCGCGTCTTCGTCAACGCGACCGGCATCCACGGCGAGGAGGTCGAGCGACTGACGGGCGATGGCCCGGAAGTGCATATCGTCCCCAGCAAGGGCGTCCACCTCGTCCTGGAGAGAGAGGCTGTCGAGTTGAGCGAGGCAGCCCTCGTGCTTCCGGAGACGAGCGACAAGCGGCTGTTGTTCGTCGTACCGTACGGGCCGCGGGCCATTCTGGGCACCACCGACACCGGGATGGGGCCGCTCGACGAGCCGCGGGCCGACGACGAGGACATCGATTACCTGCTCGAACACGCGAACCACTATTTGACGAGGGCGCTTACACGTCGTGACGTGGTCAGTGCCTATGCGGGGTACCGACCGCTGATCCGGCGTGGCCTGGCCGAGTCGACTGCCGAACTCTCTCGGTCGCACGTGCTGGTCGAGCACGAGAACGGGATGGTCTCGATCCTGGGCGGCAAGCTGACCACCTACCGGCACATGGCCGAGGAGACGGTCGACCGCATCGCTTTCCGCCTGGGGCTGCCGCTCCGCCACGTGACGCGGCGACTCCCGCTCATCGGCACGCCTGGGTTAGCCAAAGCGCGCCCAGGACTGGAGCGCCTGGCGGCCGAACTGGGGGTCGAAGCCAGCCTGCCGGCGCTCGTCCGTGCGCACGGTGTCGTCGCTGAGCTCGTGCTGCAGCAAATTGCGGAGGACGCGTCGCTGGGGCAACCGGTCGTTCCGGGTCTACCGTACCTTCAGGCGCAGGTGGCGCATGCCTGCCGCTACGAGCTCGCGCAGACGCTGGCCGACGCGCTAGAGCGCCGGGTGTGGGTCATGTTCGCCGACTGGGAGCACGGCCTGCCAGCGCTGGAGGCAGTCAGTGCCGTTATGGCTCGCGAGCTCGGGTGGGACGAGACGAAGCGCAGGCAGGAGATCGAGCGCTACCGGCAGCGCGTGTTCTCTCTCTTCGGCACAGGGCGCGGTGTGGCCGAGCGCCTCGCTCTCGCGGCGCAGGCGACCGGCTCCGAGGGGGAGTAACGTGCCGGTACCTCTGTGGGGAAGCGCCTCTGCACCTGATTGTTGAAACGTGCCTCTCCGGCCGCGGGTCGGGTGTGACAGCGCCCGGTGGTGACCGACGGGACTGCGCCCTCTGGCGAGGCCGGGCCGATCGACGCTGCGTATCCCCGTGCGCGGTCACCTACCAGACGAGCCCTCGACGACGGCCGGATCGTCGTCGCCGGTGCTAAGATGATCGCTGTGGACAACGCTTTTCGCATGGCCGAAGGGCAAGCCGTGATGACCGTGACCGATCGTCTACTACCGCCAACGGAGGCTCTCGAGATCATCCTGCGAGAGGTGCGACGCCTGCCGGCCGAGGTCGTACCACTTTCCGAGGCCGGCGACCGGGTGCTGGCCGAGCCGCTGGTCGCCGACCGGGATCTGCCGCCCTTCCCGGCGGCGACTATGGACGGCTTCGCGGTAATCCACGACGACACCTCTCCCTGGCGCGAGATCATCGCCGACCAGTTCGCCGGCCGAGTCGTCGATGTCGAAGTGACGCCCGGTACCGCTGCCCGGATCACGACCGGCGCGCCGCTGCCGCGCGGTGCCGACGCAGTGGTGCCGGTCGAAGAGACCGAGGTGCGCGACGGCCACGTCATCATCTTGCGGGAGGACGTGCGGCCGGGGGAAAACGTGCGGCCGGTCGGGGCCGACCTGCGCCGGGGTGACGTGCTGATCCCGGCGGGTACGCTGATCGGCCCGGCCGAGATCGGGCTCCTGGCTAGCCTGGGCCGGGCGCAGGTCGTGGTGAGCCGACGGCCGCGGGTGAGTGTGCTCTCGACAGGGGACGAGCTGGTCGAACCCGACCAGGAGCCGGGGCCAGGCCAGATCCGCGACTCCAACCGCTTCTCGTTGGTCGTTGCCGCACGGCGCGCTGGCGCGGACGTGGTCTGGGCTGGCCACGGGCCGGACGACGCCGGGGCACTGCGCCAGCTCTTGCTCCAGCGGATCGCGGAGAGCGACGTCGTGCTCACGTCGGGCGGCGTCTCAGTGGGCGAGAAGGATCTGATTACCCGCGTGCTGGACGAGCTCGGCACGGTGCACTTCCGCCGGTTGTTCATGAAGCCGGGCAAGCCGTTCCACTTCGCGACGGTCGGCCAGACCTACGTCTTCGGCCTACCCGGCAACCCGGTCTCGGCCATCGTCGGCTTCGAGATCCTGGTGGCGACCGCGCTGCGGGCGATGACCGGCCAGCAGCCGGTGCTGCCGAGGCCGGTGACGGTCATGCTCGAGCACGACGTCGAGAGCGGCGACCGGATCGAGTTCCAGCGGGGCATCGTCTGGGCGGACGGCGAGGGGGTGCTGCGCGCGCGTAACACCGGGTCGCAGTCGTCGGCGCGGCTGATGTCGCTGATCGGCGCGAACGCGTTCCTGCTGATCCCGCCGCGCGATCGCCCGTATCGAGCCGGTGAGCGGGTACGGGCCATCGTCCGCGGGTTGATCGAAGGGCAGCCTGAAGGAGCCGGTGGGTGGGAACCCGGCGGCTGAGCCCGCCGCTGGTGTTGCTCGCGCTGGTGGCCCTGCTGGCGGGTGCGAACGCCGGTGTCGCCGCGGGCCGGTGGGCCGCGGTTTGGCGTGCCTTCGACGATCTTCGGATCACGCTCACCCGAATCGAGGTGTCGGGTGATGCGAGCGCGGTGCTCGTCCGGCTGCGGTTCGAGAACCGTTCGGCTCGACCGTTACACCTCTCGTTCACGCGGGCTGGCCTCTGGCTGAACGGCCGGAGCCTGACTGCCGGGGAGGTGAACCTGGGCGACCTGCTGCTGCCACCCGGCGAGCGCTACGAGCTCGAGCTGCGAGCGAACGTCTACGCGGAGCTTCGCGACTACGTGCGGCGCGAGCGAGAGAGCGGCCGGCTGAGCTGGCGGGTGGAGGGCGAGGTACGGTTACGAGTCGACGAGCTCACCGACTGGGTACTGGTTCCCTACTGGGCGGTCTGGGAGACGGAAGCGTGAGCGGGCTCGGGCAGTCGCTCGTTGTCGTGGTGCTGGGCGGTCTCGCGTTGGCCGGCTTGTATAGCTCGGCGTCGGTCGCACTGGGGCCGCTGGCGCCGCTGCGGTTGCCTGTCTGGGGAATGGCATTCGGCATGGTGCTGGTCGGAGCGCTGGTGACCGTCGCCGTCGTCGACCTCCGGCGTGCGCTCACAGCAGTGACCGGTGCTGCCCTGCTCGGCGGAGCCTTCACCTGGGGCCTGCTGGCCGGGCCGGGGCTCGTCGTGCCGGCCTACGCCGTACGGCTGAGCAACTACGGACTGACGCAGGCGGTGCTGGCGGTACTGTTGGGGCTCCTCTGCGGGCTGGTCGGCGTGCTGCTCGGGACAGTCGTGAACAGCGGTCTGCGCGGCCTCGAGGTGTAGTGCCCGGGCTGGATAAGCACCGTCAGGCGTTGCCCGGCGATCGACTCGCTGGCTGGCATACTGCTTGCGCGAGGTGCTTAACTCCCGTATCCCACCCGCGGCGTAGGCCCCGTCGCCCCGCTCCCGCCGCGCCGGAGAGGGGGAAGGGGGGTGAGGGCAGGTGAGCCAGCGTTGACGGGTGAGCGCGGAGCCCCAGCCCGGCGCGCGGCGTCAGCAGACCGGAACGGCAGGAGAAGGAGTGAAAACTGATCGATCCTGAGCAGTCAGGGGGCTTGACAATAGCGCCCGGCAGCAGTATGCTGCACCCAAGAAAGTTGATTCATCAACTATCTCGATTTAGACGGCTGATGGTCACTCACGAGCAGCAGCCTGCGCACCGGAGCGCAACTGAGCCGGCGGCCGACGCGATCGCGCCGCTCGCGATCCACCGTCTCCTGGGTGAGGTCTTCCTCTTGCTGGACGATGGCGACACCCGGGTGCTGCGTCCGTTCGGCTTATCGGTGACCCAGTTCCACGCCTTACGGCACCTGCACGAAGCCGGCTCGCTCTCGGTCAACGAGCTGAGCGCCCGCTTGCTCTGCGATAAGAGCAACACCAGCCGGCTACTCGCACAGATGGAGCGGCGGGGCCTCGTGAGCCGTATCCGGGACAGCCGGGATCGGCGCGCGCTGCGGCTGTCGCTCACGCCGCAAGGTGCACAGCTTCTCGAGGAGGCCGGAGCGGCGTTTTACCGGAGTGTCGAGCACCGATTCGCCGACATGGGGCCGCAGGGGTGTGAGGCGCTCCGTGGCCTGCTCCTCCGGTTGCGCGACCGCCTGGAGGAGCAACTGCGAGCGCGCTGATGGGCCGGGTGCACACCGCTGACTCAGGCTGTTGCTCACCTTCTCCTCAGCGACGAGTTCGCAGGCGAGCCGTGGGATCGAGCCGGGAGACGAGTTCGGAGAGCGGGAAGGAGGGTCTTGCCATAGCTCTCGCGATCGAGCACGCACGACGAGCAGGGGCCGGTCACGGTCGTGACCGTTGAGGGAGGAGGCTGAGATGGGCCGCCGATGGTTCCCGCGCGCAGTTCCCCTCGTCATCCTCGTAATCGCAAGCCTGCTAGCTGCCTGTGCCGGTGGAGCTCCCGGCCCAACACCGGCTGGTCAGCCAGAGGCAGCCGCGACCCCGACGGTGGTCGCGGCGACGCCCGGCGCCGAGGAGGTGGCGACTCCGACCCCCGCTGCGGGTGCCGGGGTGACACCTGAGGCGACCCCGGAGCCGACGCCGGTCGTCGTCGGAACCGGGACGAACCGGGTGACGGTCTGGCACAACTGGGCCGGCAGCTACGCCGAGACGATCACGAAGCTCATCGGGGATTGGGCCAGCCAGAACAACGTCACTGTCGAGCTGCTGCTGGTGCCGGATCTGACGACGAAGGTCAACGTCGCAGTACCGGCCGGACAGGGGCCCGACATCATCGCCTGGGTGAATGACCAGATCGGCAAGAACGCGGAGATCGAAGTGATCCAGCCCCTCGACGACAAGGGCTTCGACCGCGCGTACCTGGAGCAGAACTTCGTCGCCACAGCAGTCGACGCCATGACCTATCGCGATCGCATCTGGGGCGTGCCCGAGTCGATGGAGGCGATCGCGTTCATCTACAACAAGGACCTGGTCAGCGAGGCTGAGCTGCCGAAGACGACCGACGAGCTGATCGAGAAGGCGAAGGCCTTCAACGACGCCAATCCGGGCAAGTACTACTTCGTGTACCAGGCGGCGGCTGACCCCTATCACAACGCGCCGTGGTGGTACGGCTTCGGCGCCTACTACGTCCAGGAGGACGGCACGGTCGGCCTGGACACGCCGGAGAGCATCCAGGCCGGGGAGTTCCTCAAGCAGCTCTCGACCATCATGCCGCAGGATATCGACTACGACGTGGCCCGCGCCCTCTTCACCGAGGGCAAGGCGGCTATCTGGATGACCGGCCCCTGGGCCATCGCCGACGTCGAGAAGGCCGGCATCAACTATGGGGTGGCGCCGATCCCGGTGGTGAGCGCGACCGGCCAGCCGGCCCGGCCGTTCGTCGGCGTCAAGTGCATGATGCTGGCGGCCGGGGCCAAGAATGAGAAAGCGGCACTCGAGCTGATGCGCTATTATGGGAGCGCGGAGTTCCAGGCGCAGATGGCGCAGGCGAACAAGCAGGTGCCGGCCAACCTCCAGGCGCAGGAGCAGGTGAAGAGCGATCCGGTCATCGCCGCCTTCGTCGAGCAGACGGCCAGTGGCGTGCCCATGCCGAACACGCCGTTCATGGACGCGCTGTGGGGGCCGGCTGGAGATGCCCAGCGCGCGATCTGGACTGGCGCTCAGCCGCCGGATCAGGCGCTGAAGGATGCAGCCGAGCTGGCGCGCCAGGCGGTGGAGCAGATCAAGGGATAGTGGCGGCGGGGGGGGGGGGGGGGGGCGCCCGCGGCCCCCCCCCCCCCCCCCCACCC
>JADBJL010000087.1 GCA_014874455.1 Thermomicrobiaceae bacterium | reverse complement strand
GCCGCTCTAAGCTGCGGACAACTGCTTCGCCACCTTTCACTCGCACGGTACAGCTCCTATCTCTCCCGCGTGCCCCAGGTAGCGTCCTGCCGTGCGATTATCCCATGAAACATCTCCAGCTCCCGCGGCAGGCTGCCTCCTCTGTACGGGTGGGCTGGTACACTACGCTCCAGCGTGAGCGTGTAGACGAGGGAGCAGTATGCAGCGGCTTGCAGCTCACCTTGCGGTTATTGGCCTTGTGGTGACGCTCTTTCTCCTGGGAATCCCGCTCCACCCTCCTAGATCACCTCGCACCACCTCAGCAGCGGTGGCACCGGGCACGTCTCCCACGCCCCAAGCCACGATGCCAGTGGCGAGCTCGCCAGCCAGGCGGCAACTACCGGGCTGGCTCATCCCCAACATGGAGCAGCGGCTGCGGTTGATGAACCTCAATGACGCGCCGCCACAGGCGGCTGTAAGCCCTACGTCGACCCCAGTGGCCCAGACGGTCGAGCCGACAGCAACAGCGTCAGCCCCGTTGGCTGTGCCAGCGGTGTCCCAAAGTGTCCCGATCCTGATGTATCAC
The DNA here is from genome assembly GCA_014874455.1 of Thermomicrobiaceae bacterium. Classification (GTDB taxonomy): domain Bacteria; phylum Chloroflexota; class Chloroflexia; order Thermomicrobiales; family Thermomicrobiaceae; genus Thermalbibacter. The sequence goes on along the minus strand of JADBJL010000087.1, from coordinate 7,417 downwards.
TACATCCGGCCTAAACCCGGCCCCGATGATCCACTTGGCCAGGCTCTCTCGGTCGAGCCGCAGGAATTCGCGCGCGAGATGGACTGGCTAGCCGGTCATGGCTTCACTACTCTGACCCTGGCTGAGTTCGGCGAAGCCCGCGCCGGACATCATCCGCTCCCCCTCCGACCGGTCGTCCTCACCTTCGACGATGGCTACCGCGACTTCTACATCAATGCGTGGCCGATCCTACTGGCTCACCACTTCAAGGCTACGGTCTTTGTGATCACAGGTGTAGTCGGGAGCCCCCAATACATGACATGGGACATGCTCCGGGAACTCGACCGCTCCGGCCTCGTGGAGGTTGCCGGCCACTCGGTACATCACCTCGACCTGACACAGCTCAACGGTTCCGCATTGGTGAGCGAGGTGACAGGCTGCGCACACGCCATTGCTCAGGAACTTGGCCACCCCCCGGTATCGTTCGCCTACCCTGCGGGCCGCGTGAACGACGCTGTCGTCTCAGCGGTACGTGCGGCAGGCTTCCAATTCGCTGTCACGACCAAACCAGGGGCTGCTGACGCGTCCGATCCTCCTTGGCTCCTGCCGCGGGTCCGTGTACGCGGCGACACAACGCTAGACGAGTTCGCTGCGCTCCTCTCGCCCCACTAGAGCCACAGGCAGCGTGGCCTGTTGGGGGGCTCCTATCACCTACCCTGTATGAACCGGCGCTTTCGGGGGGTGACCAAAGCGGCGCGGTGCCGAGCCGTTCCAGTGTCCATACGACCGCCTGCTCACCCGCAATCCGCACAGTCACGCTCCTCTTCCCCGTTCGCTGCCCCGGGCCGCTACGAGACGTCGCGCATCATGCCCACGGGTCGAGCGTTCAGCGCTGGACTCACAGCGCGCTCGATCATCCTGGCCGAAATGTCGAACCCAAGATCGGTGAGCCGGTGCGCGGTACCGTTCTGGAGAAGCCGAAGGCATGCTTCGAACGTTATCTGTCAGTGAGACGGTAGCCCCTGTCTCACACAGTGATTGCCGCTGTGAAACGGGGGCCCGTCGGAAGCAGCGCCGGCCGCGCGAGCGTCGTGGCCTCAGCTTTTTCGCTCGCTGCCGCACCGTTGAAGGCGGCTATTTGGGACGAAATCGTGACGATGGGCAGAGCCTTCTTGTCCAGACGGTTGTCTCGTGTGCTTTTGGTCACTCTGCTGGCGATGACAGCACGGCTCGGCGCCTGGCCGCCTGCGAGAGTCTCTGCAGCCCCGTCGATCGTGTACTTCCCTCAGACCGGCCATCACGTCAGCGAGCCCTTCCTCAGCTATTGGTTTCGACACGGCGGCATCAGGATCTTCGGCTACCCGATCAGCGAGCCCATGACCGATACCGCCAGCGGGCTGACGGTGCAGTACTTCGAGCGCGCTCGCTTCGAGCACCATCCAGAGTGCGGCAGCTCCTGCGAGGTCATGCTTACCCGGGTGGGAGCACTGCTGACCGAAGGACGGACTGAGCCGGCATTCCTGCCGCTGGCGCTCGATCCCGTATCGGCCACGACGCCTGACCGCCGCTACTTTCCGGAGACCGGCCATACCTTGGCCTATGGCTTTAAGCGCTTCTGGGAGCAGAATGGCGGGCTGGCCATCTTCGGCTTTCCCATCTCTGAAGAACTCTCCGAGATCGACGCGGCGACCGGTCGAGCCTTCACCGTGCAGTACTTTGAGCGTGCCCGTTTCGAGTGGCACCCGGAGCTGGCAGGGACACCGTACGAAGTCCAGCTCGGGCTGCTCGGCACGGCGCTCGCCCACCGCGACGGCATCGACACGCTACCGGTGGCTCGCCAGGAGGGGGTGGCCGATTACTCGCCAGACCTGTTCCAGCGCGCTTTCCGGATGCCGATCCTGATGTACCACCAGGTGGGAGAACCGGCCGGCCGGTATCGAATCCCGCTCTGGAAGTTCGAGCAGCAGTTGGATTGGCTACTCGCTCACGGCTACACTCCGATCACGATGACACAGATGTTCGACGCTCTTCTGCGTGGGGGCCCATTGCCCGAACGGCCGGTAGCCATCACCTTCGACGATGGAAGCCCAGGGCAGTGGCAGGCAGCGATGGCACTCAACGCCCGCGGGATGGTGGCGACCTTCTTCGTAGTCCCCGGTCGCGGTAGCTTGAGCCCGGAACAGATCCGCGCTCTCGCTGAGCAGGGGCACGAGATCGGCTCGCACTCGCTCACCCATCGCAACCTCCGCCTCGTTTCCGATGAGCAGCTCTGGGCTGAAGTCTCGCTCAGCAAGGCCCGGCTGGAGCAGATCACCGGGCGAACGGTTCGCTACTTCGCGTACCCCGCCGGCGAGTACGACGCGCGGGTGATCGCGGCAGTGCAGGCAGCCGGCTACGACGGAGCACTCGCAGCCTGGGGCGGAACCGGATGCTCGCCGGATCGTCGCTGGGCAGAACCGCGCGTCGAGATTTCCGGCCTGATCAGCCTGGAGCAGTTTGCCTGGTACGTCGAGCAGTTCTAGGCGACCAGGCCGGTTCTGCAGGGCGGGCCAATGCCGGCTGTGTCTAGACCTAGCGCCAGGGGCGCCGACCCTACCCGCCGGCCGAGGCGAGAAGCTCCAGCGACGACGAGCGGATGCGCTGCAGCATGACGACGCGTTCCTGGTCATGCGCTGGGCGCGGCCGGTGGTAGTCCTCGATCATCACCGGTTCGAGCGAGAACGTGAGCAGCCGCGCGCCTGAGAAGTGCAGCCGCAGGATCACCCCTTGCTTCGTCTCCAGAGACCACTCCTGATCGAAGGCGAAGTTGCCGAGCGAGTAGAACATGGGCTTTCCGCGGTAGAACTCGAACCCCTGCAGCCAGTGCGGGTGCGAGCCGAGCACCAGCGTCGCCCCCGCGTCGATTGCCGCGCGGGCGATCCGTCGCTGCTCCTCTGTGGGCACCAGCGTGTACTCGATACCCCAGTGGAAGAACGGGATCACGATATCGGCCAGACCGGCTGCCGCAGAGACGTCCTCGATGACGTATTCAACCGCCAGCGGCGCCGTGCCCGGCCAATCCTCGCCCGCTCCGTACCAGGCCGCACTGATACCATCGTAGCCGAGCAGCGCGATCGTCGTGCCCGCCACATCGAGGAGCGCCGGCCGCCTGGCCGCTTCGAGCGTCTCACCGATGCCGCAGTGCGCGATGCGGTGCGCCTCGAGCGTCGCCAGCGTGTCACGCATGCCCTGCGCGCCGAAATCCATGCTGTGGTTGTTGGCCAGCGACACGGCGTCGATCCCGGCCAGGAGCAGGCCCTCGACGGCCTGGGGGAAGGTCATGAACCGCATGGTGAAGGGGTCATCCGGTGGCGCGAACGACGAGGTCAGCGCGCACTCGAGGTCGGCGACGGTGAGGTCGGCCCCGGCAAGCAGCGGCGCAACCGCCCGGAACGGGGCGGCCCAGTCGCCGCTCCGCTCCATGATGCGGTGTACCGTGCGCCCGAGGATGATGTCGCCGGCCACCGCTATTGTAAAAGTCGGCTCCAGCGCCTGCCGAGGGAGCTGAGCAGCCACCTCCTGGATGATGCCCTGGAGGGCATCGCTCCCCTCGACCACGAGGCGCTCGACGAGGCCGGCACCCGCCAGGTCGTCCGCCGAAAGGTCGAGCGGGTCATGGCCATCGAGCCAGAGCACCCGCATCGTCGGTTCGAGTTCCGCTCGCTCGACCAGCGCTAGGCTGCCGGGCCGCGTCACAAGAAGCCGGGCACAGGACTGCGGATCGCTCGCCTCGTGGGCAGCCCCGGAAAGTTCACGACCACCGTTCCGCAGGCTCACCAGCTCGACAGGCAGTGGCTCCGGTGAGCCCAGCGCCTGCCAGTCCGCGATCGTGCCGTTCAAGAGTCCGCCCAGCGCCTCGCTCGTGATACCACGCACGAGATTCCAGTGGGACGCCACCGGCACCAAGATGCGTTCGGCCAGGGTCAGCGCGCCAGTTGAGCCAGATGCCCGCCAGAGGCGCACGCTGGCCTGCTCCGGTGCATCGACGTGTACCGAATGCCACCCCAGCGGAAGTGCCTCGGCCAGCGATACTGCGAAGGCTTCCGCCCGGGGTGCGAAAGATGCCGGGAGGCCCGGCTCGATCCAGATGGGGAGTTCGCGTGACAGTCCGGCCGGCCGGCGACGTGCCTGGGCGGAGCGGCGGCGACCGGCCGCTGGCATCGGCGAGGCCTCCGGGCTCGGGGCCGGGGAAGGTAGCGACTGGTGGCTTTGGCAGGCCGCGAGGAGCAGGCCGCCTAGAGTACCCAGCAACCGGCGCCGGCTGAACCGGTGAGGCATCCCCCTACCCCGCCATTCCACCGTTCGTTTCGATCACTAGCGGCCGGCTGGGGTCAAGATACGCACCTCGACGCCCTCAGGGGCGAGCCGGGCGAGCTTCTCGGCGTCCTCCACCGAGCCGACGATGCTCCCGTAGTGCATCGGGATGACCACGCGAGGGCGGATCCGGCGCACCGCTTCGGCCGCTTCCTCGGCGGTCATCACGTAGGTGCCGCTCACTGGCAGGAAGGCGTAGTCGACCGGCCCGATCTCGTCCATCTCCGGGATGACGTCGGTGTCGCCAGCGAAATAGAAGCGCCGGCCGTCGACCTCGAAGACGAAGCCGACGTGCTGGCTCGCCCGGGGATGGAACGGTACCCCGGGGCTGCGGAACTTGTTGACGTTGTAGGCCGGCACCGCGCGTACGCTGAGCTGGCCGTGCTGCGCGCGCTGCCCCGGTGCCAGAGCCGTTACCGGTGGCGCGAGCTTCTTCGCCGCTGGCGGGCTGGCGAACACGACCGTGTCCTTGGTGCGGATCTTGGCGATGTCGTCGCCTGAGAGGTGGTCACTGTGGTCGTGGCTTACCATCAGCACGTCGGCCGGTGGCTGGCCAGGCGGGAGACGGTACGGATCGAGGTAGATGCGTAACCCGCCCGCTTCGATACGAAACGCTGACTGGGCATACCAGACGATCTGCGGTTCCACGATCCACCTCCTCGGTCACAGAGCAGGCGCGCTTTTGTCCCTCAAGACGGCTGCCCGTGCGGATCACGCTCCGCCAGTATCTCCACGCCCCCGCGAGAAGCCAGAGCTTCCAGCACCGCCTCGCGCACCATGTGCGCCAGGCTGGTGAGGAGTCGTTCACCTTCCTCGGCAGTCGCTCGCGCTGGGTCACCGAAGTAGCCCAATGGGCTACCGGCTTCGGCGAATGTCCGCGCCCCGGCACGGAGCCGGCCCGGCAAGTCGATCCAGAGTGGCGGCAAGTCCTCGAGCGCGGCGAGGCGAACTGCCTCGGGGCTGGCCGCGAGCAGCAACGAGGTCTCGTAGCTGCCGGCATGGCGAGCCCCGCGCCGGAACTCTTCCGAGAGCCGGGCTGCCCAACGCGCCTCGCGCTTGTCGGGGAAGGCGATCGGCACCCCGGTCGCGCGCTGCGCGGACTCGGCGGCCGCGCGCACGGCCGCGACGTGGGCCGGCTCGAGGTGCGCGTTGCAGATACCCAGTACGCGATATCCCTGGGCGCTCAGGTGCGCCAGCACGCTGCACAGGTAGGCTTCGAAAGCATCCGGATCGGCCGGGCTGGTACCCGGGAAGCAGGTACCCACGAAGCTGACCCCGTAGGCGATCGCCGGCAGCACGAGCGCGGGTAGGCCGTCACGCTCGAGCAGGGCTGCCGCGCGCGTGGCCATCTCCTGCGCGATGCGCACGTCGGTATCCAGCGGGAGATGCGGCCCGTGCGCTTCGATCGCTCCAATCGGCAGCAGACCGACCGGCCGCTGCTCCAGCAGGCCCGCCGCCTCCTGCCATGTCAGCTCAGCGAGCAGCCGCACCGTCATCGTCATCCCTCCGGCACAGTTCTCTGCCCGTCACTCTAGCGGAGCGCCCGCGCATGTCAAGCACGCGTTCGACCCGTTGCCCTGGCACGAGTCGACCAGCGCCTGATATAGTCCCCTCGGTACAGCGTTGGGCGCTGGTGAAACGAGGCGCGATGAAGCTCCTGATCGCGATCGTCCAAGATTACGATGCAAACCAGCTCCTCGCAGCGCTCGGCCAGGCCGGCTTTCGGGCGACACGGATCGCGAGTTCCGGTGGCTTTCTGCGCACCGGCAATACGACGCTCCTGATCGGCACAGATGCCGCCCTGGTGCCACAGGCGCTCAGCATCATCGAGGAGAACTGCCGGGAGCGAACCGAAGCCGTGCCGCCGGAGATCGTCGGCGACCTCCACGAATGGTACCCGCCGAACCTGGTGGAGGTCGTGGTCGGCGGCGCCACCGTGTTCATCCTCCCGGTCGAGCGGTTCGAGCGGATCGAATGACCATGCGCGCGGCCATGCTGACCCGCTTGCACGGCGCGCCCCTGCTCCGGCGCTACCTGGCAGCCGGCGCGCTCGCATTCGAGCTCCTCTGGAGCACGTCCCCGCCTCAGGATCACCGACTGCAGCGTGCCAGCCCGGCACTCTGGCTGAGCGATCCGCGGGTGGACGAGAACGGCTGGCACGCTGGCGAGTTGATCCTCACCTCGGGCCGCCGGCTCGTCCTTACCCTGCCGGACGATACCTCGCTGCCTGCACAGCCATGGGCTAACTGAGCCCGCCGGTCTCCTTGCGCGCCTCGATCACACAGTGGAGCGGAATCTCGGCGATCCACGGTCCCTGTGGGGAGGCAGAAAGGAACTCCTCGGTGGGAGCTGGCTCCTCGAAGGCAGTCACCACTAGGCCTGCCGCGCGCAGCGTGCGCACGTACCACGAGAGCGGCCGGTGGTAGGCAGCGGTATACGCCAGCCGGTCACCTTCGAGCCGCCACGGAATCGGGGCCACGAACAGCTCGCGATAGTTGCGCACCTTGCGCCAGACGGTGCTGGTGATGTCGATGCGCTCCACCACCCAGGCCGAGGCGCCACCAGGAAGGTCGAAGCAGGGGTGCGAGATGCTGAAGACCAAGCGCCCGCCGGGACGTAGCACCCGGGCGACCTCCCGGATGGCGCCCGCCGCATCCTCGATGTCCATCAGCGCCATGTTGGAGACGACGACGTCGAACGAGGCATCGCCGAGTCCGGAGAGATCGGCCGCGTCGGCGACGTGATAGGTGATGCCCAGCGGCTCGCGGGCCTCACGCCGCCGCGCGCGCTCGACCACCGCCGCCGAGGCATCGACACCCGTGACCCGCGCGCCTTCGCGGGCGAAGCGCCGGCAGAGGTAACCGTTGCCGCAGCCCAGATCGAGAAGTTCCAGCCCACGAACTGGGCCGAGCACGTGGAACAGGCCCGGGTCGATGAGCGCGCGGTGCCAGAGGTCGCCCTCGTCCCCCATCTTCGCGTCGTACCAGGCCGCAAGCTCCTCCCAAGCCCACATCGGCTCTCTCGACCGGTCGCTCATTGTTGTCCACCCTTTGCTCGAATTCCCTGTGTGTCAGCGCAAGAGGAC
>JADBJL010000089.1 GCA_014874455.1 Thermomicrobiaceae bacterium | reverse complement strand
CGCAGCGAGGAACGCTGGCGTGCGGTAGCTCGTCGGTGAGGACAACAGCGCGATACGGCGACGTCGCGTGTTGCCACTCTGCTTCAAGTCCATCACCACTCCAGGAAACCTTCGCGTCGCGCACCCGATCGCCCGCGATGAGAAGTCTACCGCCGCAGGAGAATTCATGCTCGCCGAGGTAACGGGATCACCCCGGCGATCGCGGCCGCCGCGCCTGCTGCGGAGTTGCTCGCCGCGGGGCAGACTCTGCGCCGGAGCAGGCAATCCTGGCTGAGGACGATGTGGCAGCGGACGCCCCTACAGCCTGATCTTGGAGAGGAAAGGCGCTCTTCCGCGGACGCCCGGGCGGAGCCGAAAGAGGGCGCCAGCGCCAGGCCCCTCGGTCGGCTTGTTGTCGCCGCCAGCGGTGGTGACGTAGAGATCGGAGTAGTCCGGCCCACCGAAAATGGCGCTGGAGACCTTCCGAGCGGGGAACTCGATGCGCCGGTCGACCTCGCCTGTGGGAGTATAGCGGTAGAGCGCGCCGTCATCCCAGCGCGCTGACCAGACGTAGCCCTGGCTATCCACGGTCAGGCCATCGGGCACACCGCGGTCAGGAGGCGTCTCGACCCACACCCGCTGGTTCGTCAATGCCCCCGTGGCCTGGTCGTAGTCGAAGAGGTAGATGCTGCGGCGCACCGAGTCGGTGAAGTACATCTGCCTGAGGTCGGGAGTGAAGTCCATACCGTTGGGGATGCCGACGGCATCAAGCACGACCCTCAGCGATCCGTCGAGGTCGAGGCGGTAGAGGCGACCCGGCCGTTCGGGCGTCGCCATGGTGCCGCCGTAGACGCGGCCGAGAGGATCTGCGACGACGTCGTTGAAGCGGGTGTGGCGCTCCTCGGGGATCTCGTCGATGATTGTGGTTATTCGGCCATGTTGCCAGGTCTTGATCGCTCCGCGGGCCATGAAAAGGAGCAGAGCTCCGTCGGCCTGGACAGTAAAACCCCCGATCGCCTCCCCAGCTTCATAGACCTGCTCGTGCTGGCCGGAGACAGGGTCGTAGCAGAAGAGCCGGCCGGCCGGGATGTCGACCCAGTAGACAAGCCCCTCGAGCGGGTGCCACATCGGCCCCTCGCCAACGACGCACGCGTAGTCGGCGATCAGTTCGAGCTCCTGCACGGCGTAATCCTCCATTCTCTCATCACGCAGTGCTCGCATGAGCGGAGCGATACCCAGGCGCGGCTGTGCTATTATCGCACCCCGGCAGCGTTGTAACGCACGTGCGCGGTGAGGGGAGAGCGAAGCGGAGCGAGCGATGCATGAAGCTGGAATGTACCACCTCGACCAGCAGTATGCGGCGGCGTTGTTGCGGCCCGTCGTCGCCACGCTCGCCGAGCTCGAGCGCCGGCTTGAGCACTACCGGCTCCGCGTGAGGGTCGCGCCTGAAGATCGGGCGGCGATCGAGGCGGCAGGTCGAGCGCTGGCGGATGCGCGTCGAGAACTGGAACAGATCTGGCAGCAACGAGTAGAGGCCGGCGCCTGGAAGCGGACATCGGGGTAGAAGCCATGGCGGAGCGGAAGAAGCGGGTGCTGATCACCGGCGCTGCCGGGCGGATCGGTCGCGAGCTGGCCTCTCGGCTACACGACCGCTACGAACTACGCCTTCACTTTCACCGCGTCGTCCCTGACGACTTGCGCCACCTCGAGCACGTGGTCGGCGATGTTGCCGACTACGACTCGATCGCCCCAGCGTTCGAGGGGATGGACGCCGTCGTCCACCTGGCCGCAGATCCCCGCACGTTTGCCCCTTGGGAAAGCGTGCTCCACGCGAACATCATCGGAACCTATAACGTCTTCGAGGCTGCACGGCAGGCGGGTGTGCGCAAGATCGTCTTCGCGTCCACCAACCATGTGATGGGCATGTACGACCGCGACCAGCAGTGGCCGGTCTACTCTCACCAGCCGGTTCGGCCCGACTCGCTCTACGGCGTCTCCAAGGCATTCGGAGAGGCTCTCGGGCGCTACTACGCCGACCGGTACGGGATCTCGGTCATCTGCCTGCGCATCGGCTGGTTCTTGCCGGGGCCGACGGACGAGATCAGCCGCTGGATGTGGCTGAGCCCGCGCGACTGTGCCCAGGTGATCTGGCGTGCCATCGAGACCGATCTAGGCTTCGGCATCTTTTACGCCATCTCCGCCAACTCGCAGCGCCACTGGGACATCACCGACACGATGGAGAAGCTGGGCTACCGCCCGGAGGACGATGCGGAGCGGTACTTCGCGTCGAAATAGGGGGTCGCCTCCCGCACCCACGCGCTGGCGCGGCCTTCCACGCGCGTGCCCGTAGTCGAGACGAAGGAACGACTGGTGGGGTGACTCGTCATGAGTTCCCGCGCATGGACGACCTCGTCCCTCGGCGTGTCCACCGCGCCGCCTGGGCAGCACCCTGAGCAGGCTAGACTGCCGGTTCGCCGCGGGCCAGTGCCCGCACTGCCTCCTGCAGGCCCCGCATGTAGCCGATCGCGTAGAGACGGCCCAGCATTTGATAGCCAGGCTGGTCGTTCGGCTCACCTTCCATGGTCGGTACGTGGTCGGGGCGCATCACGCCGGTGAAGCCCACCTCGTAGTAGGTACGCATCGCCTCGAACATATCGGTCTGGCCCTCGTCGTGGAAGGTCTCGACGAACTTCTCCGGCCGGCCGCGGACGTCGCGGAAATGGACGAAGTGGATAGCGCCGCGCCGACCGAAGTGCCTGATCCAGGTGGGGATATCGACCCCCATCGTCGAGAACGTGCCCTGGCAGAAGGTGAGGCCATTGCTCGGGCTCGGCACCAGTTCGAGGGCACGCTCCATAGCCTCGGGCGTGACCAGGATCCGGGCGATGCCGCGCAGCGAGGGAACTGGTGGGTCATCCGGATGGAGCGCAAGCCGGACGCCGGCCTCCTCGGCCACCGGCACCACCGCCTTCAGAAAGTACATGAGCGAGTCCCAGAGGCGCTCGGCGCTGACTTCGCCAGCCTCGGTCAGTCCAGCCCGCTGCATCAGCTCGTGGTCGTAGCTGGTAACCAGCGCGCCGCCGCGCGTGGGCGTGGTGGTCGAGGTGCGCGCCCAGTTGATCACAGCCATCCAGTTCCAGCACAACACCGGGATGCCGAGCCGGCCCATGTTACGGATCTGCGTCTGAAACCACTCGATCTCCTCATCGCGGCCGGGTAGGCCGAGCCGAGCTCGGTGCAGCGGCGGAGACGACTCGATCACGCTGATGGTCAGCCCGGCGTCGGCGAAGCGCTGCTGCATGTGCAGGAGCGGCAGAAAGTCCCAGGGACGATGCTCGGGTGGTGGGATGTCGCGTGGCACGATCGGCTGCGGCGCACCCGGCTGCGACCAGGCCATATGCGCGCCGGAGATGGGGAACGGCAGCGTCGTCACCGCATGGGTGACTCCGAGCTGGAGCGCCAGCCGCCAGCGCTCGTTCGGAAACGGTGGGAGAATCAGCGCGAGTTCCATGCTGGTCGACCTCCCTCAAGAGACAACCTCGCCGAAGAACGTCGAACCCGGCTTGAGATGGGCGCGCGCGACGTCCTCGTTGAGTTCCAGCCCGTGCCCGGGCTTGTCGCTGAGGTGGATGAACCCGTCGCGGATGACCGGCCCGTCGAGCACCAGGTCGTCCCACCAGGGGACATCGAGAGCGTGAAACTCGATGACGAGGAAGTTCGGGATCGCCGCACAGACGTGGGCCGCAGCGACGGTGCCGATGGGGCTGGAGACGTTGTGCGGCGCGATCGGGATGTAGTACGTGTCGGCCTGGTCGGCGACCTTACGGCCCTCCAGCAAGCCACCCATCTTCGGGATGTCGGGAGCAACGATGTCGGCGGCCTGCTTTTCGATGAGCTCGCGGTAGCCGTGCTTTCGGTAGAGGTTCTCGCCAGTACAGATCGGCGTGCGAGTACTGGCCGTGACCTTGGCCAGCGCGTCGATGTTCTCCGGCGGAACGGGGTCTTCGAGCCAGAGCAGGTCATACGGCTCCAGGGCTTGGGCAAGCAGGATCGCGTCGTTGACGTTGTACTTCCAGTGGCAGTCCATGGCCAGCATGATGTCGGGGCCGACTGCCTCGCGGATAGCAGCCACGCGGGCTTCCATGAACCGGCGCTCCGCTGTGGAGATCGTCCGGTTGTACGGCTCGTACCACCAGCGTCGAGGATCGGAATCATCGGAGATGTCGCGCGTGTAGGGGTTCTGAATATCGAGGTCGAACTTCAGTGCGGTGAAGCCAGCGGCGACTACCCGGCGCGCCTTCTCCGCGTCGGACTCCGGTGTGCCGTCATCACCGGCGTGACAGTCGGCGTAGACGCGGATCTTGTCTCGGAACCGGCCACCGAAGAGATTGTAGATGGGGGTGCCCAACGCACGGCCGACCAAGTCCCAGAGCGCGATCTCGATGCCACTGATAGCGGTGACCGTCGCGCCGGCCAGCGAGCCAGCCCCGGAGAGACCGCGAATCATCTTCTCGTACAGCCGCGCAATGTTGAACGGGTTCTCGCCGATGATCAGCCTCTTGGCGGCGTGGACCAGCTCCTCGACGCCAGCGCCCCAGTAGGCTTCGCCGAGGCCGGTCAAGCCTTCGTCGGTGTAGACGCGGACGAGCACCCAATCGAAATTGCCGGCGATCACTGCGGTGCGAACGTCTGTGATGCGCAACGTTCCCTCCCTTCCTGCACTCGTCTTGCCCCGCGGAGTCAGGTGAACCACAGACCGCCTGTCGCCTGTTGCCGGAGGCTGCGGCACGCGATCATCTTTCGCCAATCTCCTGCTCGGCCGGTAGCGAGTCCGATGGCCTTGGGTGGCCCCAGCGGTGCGCAAGAGGCGCTGGCGCTGGCTACACCGTCTTACGAGTTCGCGGGTTGGCTAGTTCGTCCAACCCGGCCGAGATGGCGAACAGCCCGACGAAGACCATGATGATGATGACGACGGGTGGCATGAACCACCACCACATGCCGTGAAGCAGTGCCGCGTAGTAGGTGACCCAGTAGATCGTCATGCCGAGCGTATTGGCCTCGATCGGCCCCAAGCCGATGACTTCCAGGCCGATCGAAGCCAGGATGGCAGCACCTACCGCGCCCACGAAGGTAGCCGCGAGGTAGGGCAACAGGTTGGGCATGATCTCGAAGAAGATGATCTGCCGGTTACTGGCTCCGGAAAGGCGAGCGACCTGGATGTAGGCGCGCTCCTTGATGGAAAGGACTTGGGAGCGGATCGTCCGGGTGGGCCAGAGCCAGGACAACGAGGCGACCACCAGCGCCATCTGGCTGACCGATAGGCTGGAGCGGACGGAGACGGCCAGGAGAATCAGCACGAGAAGCGTGGGGATCGTCAGCCCCACATCGACGACTCCGCGGATGACGCTATCCACCACCCCGCCGTAGTACGCACCGGTGAGCGCTAAGACTGTGCCGATGGCGACGCCGATGAAGCCGGCCAGCAAGCCGATGTAGAGCGTGAGCGGCGTGCCCACGATCATCACTGCCAGCAGGTCGCGCCCCTGCCGGTCGGTGCCGAGCGGATGCTCCCAGGACGGCGGGCGGTTCGGCGGTGCGGAGAGCGGTGCCGCCAGGGAGGTGTCCCAGAGCAGCCGGCCCAGGCCGGCGAAGAGCAACACCAGCAGCAGCAGGCACAGCCCGACGACCAGGCTCCGGTTACGGCGCATGTAGCGTAGCATCGCTCAGTCTCCGTCTCACGCGCGCTGGTAGGTGATGCGCGGATCGAGTAGTGGGTAGATCAGATCCAAGACGAGTGTGGCCAGGGTCACCCCGAGCACGATCGTGAAGACGATCCCCTGGATCAGGAAATAGTCGAACTGCCGGATCGCGTGATAGAGCGTGGTTCCGATCCCAGGGTAGGAAAAGATGACCTCGACCAGGAGCGCACCCGACAGCACGTGGCCGAGCGCCAGGCCGAGCGAGGTGGTCTGTGGGAGCAGCGCGTTGCGGATCGCGTAGGTGAAGAAGAGCGTGCTGCTCTTGAGGCCGGCCGCCTCGGCGAAGGTCATGTAGTCCTCCCCCTCGACGGTCACCATCATGCCGCGCATGCCCAGCGCCCAGAAGCCGAGCGAGGCGAGCAGGATCGAGAGCGCTGGCAGGAGCGAGTGCTTGAACACGTCCAGAGCGAAGTTCAGGTTCAGCGCCGGGAACGTACCCGGCGTGTAACCCCCGAAGAGCGGGAACAGCTTGAGCCGGAACGCGAAGAGGTAGATCAGGCACAGCCCGAGCAGGAAGTACGGGATCGCCGAGAGGGTGAGGAGCGGAGGGAAAAGGTACTGGACGAAGCGCGGCGAGCGGCGCCAGGCGAGGAGCGCGCCGAGGATCGAGCCGATGGCGAACGCGAGCAGGGTCGTCGTGAGCAACAGCCCGACCGTCCACGGGATCGAGTCGGCCATGATGCCCATCACCGTCCGGGGGTAGTTCGCGATGGAGTAGCCGAAGTCCAGGCGCGCGACGTCGCCGAGGTAGGTCAGGTATTGCACCCACAGCGGCTTGTCGAGACCGAACTTCCGCTCGTACTCTTCGACCATCTGCTGGATGCCGGCCTGAACGTAGCCACCGGCGGCTGCCTGCTGGAGGAGCTTGTCCCGGATCGGATCTTTGCCTGAGAGCCGGGGGAGGAAAAAGTTGAGAGTGGCCGCGGCCCAGACGACGATGACGAAGAGCACCAGCCGTCTCACGATATAATCGAGGCGCATCGCTTGCCCTATCCCAGGGGCGACCCGGCCCACCGGCTCTCAGAGGCCGTGAGCACTCGCCGCCGCTCCGTTGTTCTCGCACTCTCTACGGAAGACGACGTGTGAGTCGTTCCTTCCCGACGATATCGTCCACGCTCCCACCTACTGAGTCGGTTCCAGTTCATTGAGAATGAGCTGGAACGTCAGGTGCCAGAAGGCGCCATTGACATACGGGTTGTCGCGGGTCGGCCAGTTCTTCCAGTAGGTCGTATTCATCGGGATCCGGTGGAACCACTTCTGGATCGGGATGTCCGGCAGCTCCGGTAGCCAGATCTCCATAGCCCGGCGCCACTGATCCATGATCTTGTCGGTCTGCTCTGGCGGCGTGACGGCCATCTCGTCGACGATCTTGTCGAACTGGTCGTTGTGCCAGCGCGAGAAGTTGACCTGGTGGCCGCCAGGCACCGCCTCCGTCACCGACTGGTACAGCCGCAGCGTGAAGTAGGGGTCGACGCCGATGCTCCCGCCGTGACCGAAGAGCGACGCGTTGTAATCGCCCTGGCCGAAGCGGTCGAAGAAGTCAGGCGGCATCGCGTACGATGACTGGACGCCCTGGCGCCGCAGCATCTCGGCGATCACCGGGCCGATATCGGCCATAACAGTGAAGCTCTCGATCGGCACGTCGAGGACTTTGCCGTCCTTCTCCCAGAACCCCTGGGCGTTCTTCTGCCAGCCCTTGCCCTGGAGCAGCGCGGCTCCCTTCTCCGGGTTGAACTCGTTCGTGGGGTATTGCTGGAGAAGATCCTTAACAGCGTCGAAGAAAGGCAACAGGCCAGGATAGGTGGGCATCGGCAGGACGGCTGGCTCCCCAGCTCCACCGAGGGCCACCTCGATAAGCTGCTTGCGGTCGATGAAGTAGCTCAGCGCCCAGCGGACGTCCTTGTCGTTGTACGGCTCGCGTTCGTTATTCACGTAAAGGGACGTCGGCCACCAGTCCTCGTAGCCGTACGGGGGATCCTTGAACGTGTGGGTAATGATGGCCGGGTTTTGGGCGAGAATTGTCTCCATGGTCAGCGGCCGCAAGTCGAGCGAGCAGTCGATCTCGTTCGCGATCAACTGCTGGGCTACCTGGGTCTCCTGAGTGAACGGGAGATAGATGACGCGCTCAACCCGGGGCTTCTGGCGGACGAGTCCCTGCTTGACGGCCCACCATTCGTCCTCACGGAGATCGATCACTTTCTGCTCGGGCGAGGAGAAGACCACTTTCCACGGCCCGGTCGTGACCGGCCAGCCCTTGTCCAGGTCGTAGGCAGTGAAGGTCG
>JADBJL010000012.1 GCA_014874455.1 Thermomicrobiaceae bacterium | reverse complement strand
CGGCTGTGAGCACCACTACCGAACCCGAGATGATGGCGGGACCGTGGAGGTTCGGCTGGAGTACGAGTCGTTGTTCGCGCTCGGCTCGCTCTGCGGGGTCAGCGATCCCAACGCCGTGCTGCGGGCGGCCGCGCTCTGCGACCGCTACGGGATGGACGCGATCAGCACCGGTTCGACCATCGCCTGGGCGATGGAGTGTGTCGAGCGCGGTGTGCGCCTGCCGGGCCGTCTGGAGGAGTGGCCGCGCTTCGGCGATGCCGACAGCCTCTTGCACGCGGTGCAGGCCATCGGCGAGCGGCGCGGGCTGGGCGACCTGCTGGCCGAGGGCTCGCGCCGGGCGGCCGAGATCGTGGGCCAGGGGAGCGCGGAGTGGGCGATGCACGTCAAGGGCCTGGAGCTGCCCGGCTACGATCCGCGCAAGCTCAAGGCCATGGCGCTCGGCTTCGCGGTGTCGACCCGCGGTGCCTGTCACAACCGCTCCTCGGCCTACGAGGTCGACTTCTCCGACCAGCTCGATCCTCATGCCGAGGCGCTGGCCTGGGCCAGGGCAGCCGCTAGCTCCGAGGATCGTGCCGCGGTGCTCGACTCGCTCACGGTCTGCAAGTTCCTGCGCCACTGCTTCAGCGACTTCTTCGCCGAAGCGGCCGAGCTCTTCGCGCTGGTGACCGGCCTACCGATGACGGCCGAAGAGCTGCGGCTGGCGGGTGAGCGGATCAACACGGTCAAGAAACTGTTCAATCTCGATCAGGGTTGGACGCGGGCGGACGACACGCTGCCGCCGCGCCTGCTCGCCAGCAAGGTCGGGGCGGGCGGCCTGACAGCGGCGGAGCTGGACAGGCTGATCCAGGCGTACTACCGTGTACGCGGCTGGGACGAGCAGGGGCGGGTGCCGCCGGGGCGACTGCGCGAACTGGAGCTGGCAGAGCTTCTCAGCCATGATGGTAGAATGATGCACGGCTATGCTGGATAGCGACGAACTCCTTCTGCTCGAACTGGAACGGATCCGGCTTCCCTCTCCCGTGCTGGCCCGCATCGAGGAGTTAGCCGAGGAGCGACGCCGGCTCCTGCGCACCATCCCCGAACTGGTGCATCACCGCGACCAGGCGCTCCGCCGGCTGGCCGAGCTCGACATGGAACTCGAGCGACTCTGGGATCTCCGCCGCCGCGAACTCCTCTTCGTCCGCCAGGCCCTGAGCCCCGAGCAGCCGTCCGAGCCCGCCACCCTCGAAGAGGTCGAGGAGGGTAACCAGGCTGTCGAGACTGAAGAGGTGAGTCCGACCGGGCCAGAGCCGTAGGCCCTCCTTCGTCCTGGGATCGTGACCAGGGGGAAGGCCGGCTGCTGGTCGGGGAGCGCGGTTGAGCCGCCGACCCAATCGCGAGACACGAGATCCAGGGGGCAGAGCGCAGCACTCCGCCCCCTGCGGCATGCTGCACCGGCTTCCTGGGGTCGCCTCGACCAGGTCAGTCGAGGGGCACGCCGGGCGCGCGGACGTGCGCGTTGATGCCGACCTGGAAGGGCTCGCCGCTGCTCACTCCGTGTCCGCTCGCGCGGAAGTGCAGGTTGGCCTTCTTGCCCTCGTCCGTCGCGACCAGCTCGTAGGTTCCACTCACGGTGAAGCCCGCGGTCTCGCCGGGCGCCATGGTCAGCGGTAGCCCAGTAGCCTCACCGCTCGCATCGGGTGCCTGGCCGCGAGGCCTTGGGGTCGTGTGGGTCAGGGCGAGGGCGTCGATCGAGACGGCTTGGGCGCTCTCCGCGCTGTTCGCGACCGTGACCGTGAACTCGTAGCTGCCCTCGTCCGGCGCGTCCGCGCAGAGGAACGCGCTGTCCCAGGTCAAGACAACGCCCAGGAGTACCTCTTCGGTGCTCTGCTCGATCGGCTCACAGGGTAAGGTGTCCTCCGCTGAGGTCGTCATTACCGTCTGAACGTCCTGCCGATCGTCTCGCGCGTGAGGCCCGGCTACGACCCACTCCGGGGGCCCTTTTGCGACCCAAGCTGGAGGCGCCGCTGCGAGCCGTGTTGGCACCGCCCCGATGACGAGCATGGCGAGCACGGCGCTGGTAGCCAGGACCGGGATCACCGCTCGCATGTGAGACTCCTTTCACTTTCAGTTCACCCGGCAACGGCGTCGAGGGTAGTACCGTATCCCCCGTTCCCGAGTGCAGCGCATCAGGCTCCGAACATCCCGCAATCGCGTGCCCACTCTTGAAGGTAGTACGGTTGCATTAACCGGGGCTTAACGGCGTATGAGAAAACTCTCATTGAACGTGCCGAGCGGTGAGCCAAGGTCGATTCGCTGGCTTTGCCTGCGAAGGCGGGTCGAAGCGATAACCGACGCCCCGGATCGTCGTGATCACCGACGGTTCGCCAGGCCGGTCGAGCTTCCGGCGCAGGTAGCGGACGTAGACATCGACGATGTTCGACTCGGGGTCGAAATCGTAGCCCCAAACGGCGGACAGGATCTGCTCCCGGCTGAGCGCCTGGCCAGGATGGCGCATGAAGTGCGCGAGCAGGGCGAATTCGCGGGCCGAAAGATCGAGGGACTCATCCCCCCGCCAGGCACGGTGGGACAGCGGGTCGACGACCAGATCGCCCGCCTGGAGGAGCGCCGATGACGGCTGCGGGAGCTGGGGTCGCCCTCGTCGCCGGATAAGCGCGCGGATGCGGACCAGCAATTCCTCCAGGTCGAATGGCTTGGTGAGGTAGTCATCAGCCCCGCTGTCGAGCGCCGATACCTTGCTCCTGGTGTCGTCGCGTGCGGTCAGCATCAGGACCGGCAGCATGCGATCGATCGCGCGGATGCGGGCCAGCACCTGATGCCCGTCGATTCCGGGCAGGGCGATGTCGAGGAGCACGAGATCGATCGACCCGGTGGAGACCAGCTGTATCGCTTCCTCGCCGCTGCCCGTACTGACCACCTCGTAGCCATAGGCGCGCAAGCTGCGCTCCAGCAGGCGTACGACGGCGGCATCGTCTTCAACGATCAGGATGCGCATGGGCAACCAGTGAGGTGGGTAGAACGCCTCGAACCGTCTACTGTCGAGCGGTTGTACCGGTGTTTCCTATACTATAGGCAGGCGCGTACCTCCGGGCAAGAGATCGAGTGGTTGGGAACGAGCCGGTTGGTGGGTCATGGCCGATCGCGACTGGTCACGCATGCGCTCATGGTGGATCGTCAGCGCCTCGCTGGGCGGGCTCCTGATAGCGATCGCCGTCATGGGGCTCGTGTCGCTGGCGCTCAACCAGCGCGTCAAGACCGTCGTCGACGAGGCCGTGCGCTACGACGTAGAGCTCGAACACCTCGGGCACGAGATTCGTCTCGCGGTTCTCGACCTGCGTAACCGTCACTTCAACCTCAGAGATGCCGGCCCCTCGGCAACTGAGCTAGCCGAGTTCGAGCGCAGCTACACCTACCTGCTCGAGACGATCGCGGCGATCGAGCGGCTCGGGGTGCGCGATCCTGATATCCCGCAACCGGCAGCGCTCCGCGCGGTGGCCGAGGAGTACCACGCTACGTTCTTCCCGGCACTCCAGCTCTACGACGATGACCCGGCCGGCTTTACCCAGGCTAGCGAGCGTGGACTGATGCTTCTGGCTGAGCTCGAGCGAGACGCCCGCATCGTCCAGCGCGTCGGTGAGCAGCAAGCCGGCCTGGCGCTCGACAGCGTCGAGTGGACAATGACGACCGCGCAGCTCGTGCTCCTCGGCGTGCTCGGAGGGTTGGGCCTGATCGGTGCCGGACTTGTCTATGCGACGGTGAAGGTCATGAACGAGTTCCGGCGGTTGTACGGAGTCCAGCAGGAGACAGCGCAACGGCTCGCGGAAGCGCTCAGGGCGAAGAACGACTTCATCGCCGACGCCTCGCACGAGCTGCGAACTCCTCTGACCGTACTGCGCGGAAATGCCCAGCTTGCCTTGGCGCTGGATTCGAGCTGTGCCCATGCCGAGCTACTTGGCGAGATCCTCCGGGAGGCTAATCGCCTGTCTCGCCTCGTCGAGGACCTTCTCCTGCTGGCGAGAGCGGACGCTGCTTCGCTTCCGCTCGTCCGGGAGCGGCTCGCCGTGGGGCCGTTTCTCGCCGGGCTCGCTGACCGTGCCGCGGCACTGGCCCGCCAGCACGGGGCGTCGCTGCGTACGGCTCTCGATGCCGAAGGGTGGCTCGATGTCGATCCGACCCGGATCGAGCAAGGTGTGCTGGCCCTGGTGGATAATGCCGCCAAGTACGGCCCGCCTGGTGGCGTCGTTGTCCTCGCGTCGGGGATTCGCGGCGGCGAGCTGGTCATCGAGGTGGTCGATCATGGCCCTGGCATCCCGCCCGAGGAGCTACCGCTGATCTTCGAGCGGTTCTACCGGGTCGACAAGGCGCGCAGCCGCGCACGGGGAGGAGCTGGCCTAGGGCTGCCCATCGCCAAGACGATCATCGCCGCGCATGGAGGGCGGATCGAGGCCATGAGTCACCCTGGCCAGGGGACGACGATGAGGATTTTCCTCCCGCTCGCCGCTCCGGCTTCGATCCCTCAAGCGAACTCGACGAGGCGCTAGCGTCGCGTGGTCGCTCCCTACTCGACCTCGACGATGGCCTCGATCTCCACGGTGATCCCGTTGGGCAGCGAGCCCATGCCCACGGCTGACCGGGCATGCCGCCCGCGCTCCCCGAAGACCTCGACGAACAGATCCGAGCAGCCGTTGATCACCTTGGGCTGCTCGCCGAACTCCGGCACCGCGTTGACCATGCCGAGCACCTTGACCACCCGCTTCACCCGGTCGAGGTCGCCCAGCGCCTCCTTCATCACCGCGATCAGCGTCAGGCCGACCGAGCGGGCGTGCTGGTACGCCTCTTCCGTCGTGTAGTCCCGGCCGACCTTCCCGGTGGGAACCGAGCCGTCCGGGTTGAAGGGGCCCTTGCCGGCCAGGAAGAGCAGGTTGCCCGTCTGCACCGCGTGGACATAGTTCCCGGCAGGCTGCGGCACCGGCGGCAGCTCGATCCCCAGCTCGGCGAGTCGCTGCTCGGTCTTCATCGAGGTCTTCCCTCCCCTCTCTGCCGTTCACACCCTGGTGCACTGTGTGCGGGTATACAGGGCATGCGCACGGCTTGGTCTATACTTCCGACACCGGGCGGCATGGTAGGGTGCCGGCCGCCGCGCTGTCAAGGAGCGACCGCGTGTTCGCGTGCCAGGCTGCTCGCCCGGCGACGATCGCAGAACGCTTCGCTGTTGCGGCACGTCAGTGCACTCGGTGCACGCCAGGATTGATCGGTACACGACGGCAGCGTGCACGCCCAACCTGGTCAGGCCGCGTGCTGTCGGATCACGCCGCTCGCCGCTCGCCGGAAGGCTGGGGATCCGCGACGATGTGAGCCGGGGTTCTCGATCTCGTCACGTGTTCGAGAAGTGCTCGATTAAGGGGGCGCAATGCCGCATTTCGACCTGGTGACCTTGATCAAGGCCGTCGGCACGCTGGGTGTGGCGGCGATCGTCTTCACCGAGAGCGGCCTGCTCATCGGCCTCTTCCTGCCCGGCGACAGCCTGCTCTTCACCGCCGGCTTCCTCGCCTCGCAGGGATACCTCGATGTCCGCTGGTTGGTCGCGCTCTGCTTCATCGCCGCCGTCGCTGGCGATTCGGTCGGCTACGCCTTCGGGTACCGCGTCGGGCGAGCGCTCTTCAACCGCGAGGACTCGCGCGTCTTCAAGCGCAAGCATCTGGAGCAGGCCGAGGCGTTTTTCGAGAAGCACGGCGGCAAGGCAGTCGTGCTGGCTCGCTTCTTGCCCATCATCCGCACCTGCACGCCGATCGTCGCCGGCATGGGGCGGATGCGCTACCCGCGCTTTCTGGCGTTCAACGTCCTCGGGGGCTTCCTCTGGGCGGTAGGTGTCACGATGGCGGGTTACTTCCTCGGCAGCATGATCCCGAATGTCGATCGTTACCTCATCCCCATCGTGCTCGCGATCATCGTGGTCTCGATCGCGCCCTCGGCGATCCATGTCTGGCGGGAGAACGGCGCTGAGATCACGGCGCACGTCCGTCGTCGTCTGGCCCGGACGCCTGGCCGCTGAGCGTCCGTAGCCCTCGTGACCGCGTAGCGCTCGGTGCACGTGGGTACCGCGCTCCGGCGCGTGACGTGACGAGTTGAGGCTCCCCGTGGACGCGCCACTTGCCGGGCTGGCGCTGGGCCCTGGTATACTCGCCTCGTCAACACGCCAGCGCTGGTCACGACGTGGGGAGGAGGCGTGTGTATGGACGTGTCCACCGTCACACGGCTGCTCGCAGCAGCCGGGGTTCGGTGGGTGCGTATCGAAATGGCCGATATCCACGCCATCGCGCGCTCGAAGACGGTTCCGCTCGCGAAGTTCCCGACCTACGCGGCCAAAGGGGTCAACTTCTACGGGGGCATCCTGCTGCAGGATGCCTCTGGTTGGGATATCCCACAGGAGGAGCGGTTGCCGCCGCCCGACTTCCTGCTCAAGCCCGACCTCGACACGCTGGTAGTACTCCCCTACGCTCCGGGTGAGGCGCGCGTGCTGGGCGACCTCTACATCGATCCCAAGACCCCGAGCCCGGACGACCCGCGAGTCGTCTGCCGGCGAGTCGTCGCGCGCTTCCTCGAGCAGGGGATGCTCCCCCGGAGCGGCTTCGAGTACGAGTTCTACCTGATCGACCGGATCACGCGCGCCCGCGCCTTCGAAGACCGCCAGATCTGCTCCACGCTCCGCAACAACACCCTCCCCGAGTGGCGCGACGAGCTGCTAGGTAGCCTGCCGGCCTTCGGCATCGAGGTGTCGACGCTCAGCGTCGAGAACGCCCCCGGGCAGTTCGAGGTCACCTTCAGCCCGGCCGACGGGCTGGCAGCCGCCGACCAGGCGTTCAGCTTCCGCACCGCAGTGAAGGAGATCTCCCGGCGCTACGGCTACGATGCGCCGTTCATGACCAAACCCTTCATTACCGAGGCTGCCTCTGGCTGTCACCTGCACCACAGCCTGATCGATCCGCGCACCGGAAAGAACCTCTTCGCCGACGACGCTGATCCCTTAGGCATCTCCCCGCTCGGCTGGCACTTCCTCGGCGGCCTGATCCACCACGCGCCGGCCCTGATCGCCTTCCTCTCCCCCACACCGAACGACTACAAGCGCTACCGGCCCGGGCTCTTCGCTCCGACCAGCATCTGCTGGGGGCCGGACAACCGCTCGGCTGCCTTCCGTATCCCGGCCGGTGCGCACGGGCCGGCGGCGCGGATCGAGAACCGGCTGGGCGGTGCCGCTTCGAACCCGTACATCGCGCTGGCTGTCTCGCTGGCGGCCGGCCTCGACGGCATTTGCCGCGAGCTGCCGATCCCGGAGCCGGTCACGGTCGAGGCCAGCCGGGTCTCCGGGTTGCCGGAGCTGCCGCGCTCGCTGGAAGAGGCCCTGGACGCGCTGGAGGCCGACCAGGCCCTGCGCGAGATCCTCGGCGAGCCGTTCATCGAGACCTATCTCAAGGTCAAGCGCTGGGACGTGGCCAAGGCCAAGGCCAATTGCCCGGACTACGGCACCCCGGAGTGGTACAGCCGGATCGACCCCTACGAGTGGCGCGAGTACGGCGAGCTGATCTGACCGTCGTGCGCCGCAGCGTCAGGCCCCGAGCGCCGGTGCTGGCCCCAGCGCTCGCTGGTCGCGCTGGGGTACGAGCGGTGAGCTGGAGCGACCGCGGGCACGGTCGTCGGCTCGCGTGACGCGCGTGGACGAGTGCAGACGCCGCAACTGTGCGCTGTCCTTGCTCGCTTCCACGGGAGCCGGGTGGATACGGTTCGGATAGGGTGAGCGCCGGTAATGGTCGGGGCGGGGTCGACGCGAGGACTCGCCGCGCGTATCGTCGCGGTCTCGACTGGGCAACGAAGGCCTCGAACCGCGTGCGTCGACCTCCAATCGTGCAGAAACCCCGGGGGGTCGACGCAGGGGGTCGAAGGGGCGAGATCGGCGTGCTGGCGGGGAGAGCGGCGCGGCGGGTGCTTGCGCCCCTTGGGATTTCCCGCTATACTGGTCGCGACGAGATCGCGATCCCCGCGCGGCCCTGGTTGGTTCCGACAGTACCTATGAGGGCTTGAAACCTCCTCGGGCGGGATCTGCGGCAGGTCCCCGCTTGGGTTCCGACAGTACCTATGAGGGCTTGAAACACGCGC
>JADBJL010000029.1 GCA_014874455.1 Thermomicrobiaceae bacterium | reverse complement strand
CTTCTCATCCACCAGACGCTGAGCGCGACCCTCGCGGAGGACGCGCGCTGTCAGGAAGAGGGGCCGGCCGTCTCGCCCACTCGGAGCGCGCACAGCAAGTCGGCCGTCGGCGCCAGCGATCGCCACGTCGAGCCGCTCGGCCAGCGACTCAGCCACCACCTGGCGATACACCGCCTCGTAGCGCTCGGCCATTACCCGGCTGCTGAAGTACTGCTCGACACGGCGACGGCAGGCGGTGCGGTCGATCCGGTCGACCCGCTTCAGGGCCGCGACCATCTCCTCGACCGTACGGGAACGGCAGACGAGGCCGGTCACGCCATCCATGACGATCTCGTCGACCGACCCTCCTGGGAAGGCGATCACTGGGGTACCGCAGGCCATCGACTCGATCATCACCAACCCGAAGGGCTCAGGCCAGTCGATCGGGAAGAGCAGGGCCAGCGCGCCGCCCAGGAGTTCCGCCTTCTGCTGCTCGTCGACCTCGCCCAGGTACTCGACACCAGGCGTGTCCAGCAACGGCAGGAAGTTGGCCTCGGCCCATTTCCGGTCAGCGGGATCGATCTTGGCCGCGATCTTCAAGAGCAGGCCGGCGCGTCGAGCGACCTCGATCGCCTGCAGCGGGCCCTTTTCGGGAGAGATGCGCCCGAGAAAGACCAGGTACGGTAGATCGTCCGGCTCAGCGCGGAAGGGGAAGTGCTCCAAGCGAATGCCGTTGTAGACCGTCGCCACCCAGCGCAGCGGCAGGTCAGCCAGCGGCTGGCTCTGCGCCTCGCTGATGCTGACGAGCCATTGCTCAGGATAGCGCGAGAGCACGCGCCGCGTCTCGGGCAGATCGAGTCGCCCGTGCAGCGTGGTCACCGTAGGAACCGGGCAATGGCGAGCGAACTGGAACGTGAGATAGTCCACATGCGAGTGGATCACGTCGAACCGGTCGGCCTGGGCGTAGACCTCCTCCAGCATGGCCACGTGGAGGGCGAGTGGATCCTTCGTGCCGTGCAGGCGCAACCCACCCTCGGCCATCGGCACGAGGCGTGCGCTCGTCTTTGAATCGGCGCTCGCGAACAGCGTCACCTCATGTCCGCGACGAACTAGTTCCTCCACGAGTGCATAGACCACCCGCTCGGTACCTCCGTAGAGCTTCGGAGGCACAGCTTCGTAGAGCGGCGCAATCTGGGCGATCCGCATCGCGCAAGACCTCCTTGTTCTCCCTGAATGCAGAGCTCGGCGCGTCGCTGTGACCGCAGCCAGGCAGCGCCTTGGCCCTCCCCGTGAGACGTTTATAGTGATGTGAGGCGCTCCGTGTCAAGATTTCGATGCTTGTCCGTTGATCCTTCGTCCACGATGCATATGCAGTACCAGCGCCACGTCGACACCCGCATCCGGGCAGCAGCCGGTGCCAGGACGCACACGCGCCCCTTGTTGCCAGAGCGAAGCCTCGCACCCCGCACGCGCCTCCAACGGCGAGACGTGCTGTGTACGCTTGCCAGAAGATGAACCTCCCGGCGGAGCATACCCTGCCGGGGCGGCGGCGTCGAGCCACCGGGACAGAGCGGCCACGGAAGGATCGAGGAGCAGAGACGTGCTCGCAGCCGGCCTGGCGCTGCTCGACCGGCACCGTCGCCCTGAGACGCGGCCGTGTCGCGCTGCGCGAGGACGACTGCGGCCTCGCCTCACGGTGTCGATGGAAGACGCGCCGGAGAGCTGTGGAGTCACCACCTAGAACGCAGGCTGATCCTCAGGCTCTAGGTGCCGCCCGGTGCGCGCCGCTAACGTTGACGGCAAGACGCCAACGTGTTAGGGTTGGTGAGACAACACGCAGAGAGGACAGCGACAGTGCTCCTGGTTTTCCAGATCTTGCTCACTTTCCTGAGGATCATGCAGTTCGCCATCATCGCCCGGGCGATCCTCTCGTGGTTCGACCGGGGTATGCGCAACCCGATCAGCCAGTTCCTGGTGCAGCTCACCGAGCCGATCATCGCGCCGATCCGCCGGGTGCTGCCCCCGCTCGGGATGTTCGACCTCTCACCGCTGGTCGCCCTCCTGCTGCTCTACGTGCTGCGGCAGATGTTGCTCACCGCGGTGGTCCGCTGAACCCCGGCACATCGCTTCAAGGGTTCACCCTGGCGGCAACCAGGCGGTCGCCGCCGTAGACTCCTGGCAGTGGCCGGTATTCGACGTCCGGATAGCCGAAGGCAGCCGGCCCCACGACCGCCAGCGCCTGCGGCGTCTTGAGCAGAAAGGGCGCCGGGATGCCCAGCACCGCCACCCGCAGGCCGTAGCGCACCACCTCGGTCGTCACTGGCTCGGCCGTCTCCCTATCGACGAGGCAGATCAGGTCGGGCACCACGGCGACGACCTCCTCATCTCGCCGGGCGATCAGGTTCTCGTTCTGGAAGTCGATCCGTAGCCGACTGCCACGGTCGTCGCCCAGCCCGTCGAGTTCGACCACGCCGCGGGCAAAGCCAGCGACCAGCCGGCGTTGCACATCGACCACTTTGCCGCGGAACAACACCTGGCCACCGGCCACGCGCAGCACCGCTTCCACCGGGTCACCATGCTCCCGGCGAGCGCGTCGCACCGCCGCACCGACCGCTTCAGCCAGCGAGAGGGTCATCGGAACGGCCGTGCGCTTGGCCTCCGCGCCAGTCATCGCCGGGAAGGCGTAGCCCGCCGCGCCGCCCATCTGGATCGTCACGGCCCGGGCGTAGCGCTCGAGCGTGACTGCATCTGCCAGCCGCGGGAAGAGCACGACGTTGTGGTAGATATCGGCCAGCGCAGCCGGCGTCGCCGAGACGCCGTAGATGGAGAACGTATCCATCTGCAGCTCTGGGAACGCCCGGCCCATGCCGTCCCCGTCGATGACCGGCAGGCCGGTCATGGCGCTGATCGCCATCGGCCGGGTCGAGTTCGCCCCGCCGATCTCTCCGGGGATCAGGTGGGTCGCCCGCCGGCCCAGGTGCGCTTCGAGCGCCCGGAGCGCCACCAGCGGTTCGTCGCCCCGGTGGATCCGCTCGATCCCGACGGTCGGGGCGCCCATCCCGCCGACCGAGACCACCAAGGCGTCGTCCGGCACCTCGTCGAGGCGGACGACCGGGATGCGCGCCCCCTCGCGGAGCAGCCGCCGCACGTGCAGCTTGCCGTAGTACGGGTTCCCACCGCCGCCGGTACCGAGAATTCCGGCCCCGATCGCGATATGCTCCAGTCGCTCCTCGTCCACGTACCACACCGTTACACTCCTCGTAGGTCACCGACCGCCTTCACGCGGATCCGCACCGCATTCGACGGCAGGTAGGCCAGCGGGATCTCGTCCACCTCGACGACGCTCACGGTCGCGAGGTCAGCCCCAGCTTCGACTGCCAGCCGCTCGGCCTCGGCCTTCGCCTCCGCCAGCGCCGAGTCGCGGCTCCTGCCCTCCAGCGAGAACACCCGGTCGACCTCGCCGCTCACCTGGGCGATGGCCGCGCCGATGGCGTTAGCGACCTCAGCATAGGGTGGCCGGATCACCGCCGATGCCCCCTCGAGCTCGTTCGGCACCAGCACGCTCCCACCGCCGACGACCACGACCGGCACGGGATCCGGCGACGTCTTCAGCGCATCCACCAGCTCGGCCAGCCGGCGATCGATCGTCGACAGCGCGCGGTGGACGAGGTCGCGGGGCAGGTCGCGGACGCGCTCCGGCTGGCCGAAGCTGGCCCGGCCGGCAGCGATTGCGATATCGCTCGCAGTCAGCGTCGGGCCGCCGAAGACGAGTGCCTCCTCGGGCAAGCGGTAGCCGACGCTCCGCGGCCCGACCCGCCCGCCATCGGCGCTGACCAGGCTTCCACCGCCGAGGCCGATGCTCACCACGTCCGGCATGCGGAAGTTCGTGCGCACGCCGCCGATCTCGACCTCGAACGACGCTTCGCGAGGAAACCCGTTCACCAGCACGCCGCCGTCGGTGGTGGTGCCACCGACATCGAGCACGACCGCGTCGGCGATCCCGCTCAGCGCCGCGGCCCCGCGCATACTGTTAGTCGGGCCGGAAGCGAAGGTCAGTACCGGATAGCGAGCCGCGAACTCGGCCGCCATCAGCGTCCCGTCGTTCTGGCTCAGGTAGAGGGGCGCCTCGATGCCCAGCTCGGCGAGCGCCTCCGTGAAGGCACCGATCGTCTGGCGGGCCAGCGTGGTAAGGCAGGCGTTCAGTGCCGCTGCGTTCTCCCGCTCCAGCAGCCCCAGCCGGCCGATTTCGTGCGACAGCGTCAGGCTCACGCCCGGCAGCGCCTCACGGAGCCAGGTTCCGACCGTCCGCTCGTGGTCGGGCACCGCCGGGGAGAAGACGGCGGCCACCGCGATTGCATCGATCCCTCCGGTACGCAGGTCGGCGATGAGCTGATCGACCAACGCGCGGTCGAGCGGCGCGATTTCCCGGCCGTCGAACTGGTGACCTCCGGGCAGGAGCCGGACGAGCCCGGCGACGGTCTCGCGCAGCTCGTCAGGCCAGTCGGTCAGCGGAGGGATGGCCTGGGTGGCCGGCAGTCCCAGCCGGATCACCGCGATCCGGTCGAGCTCTCGCCGCTGGACGACCGCATTGGTAAAGTGCGTGGTGCCGATCATGACCGCGCCGATGTCGCGGGCAGTCGCGTCTACTCGGGAGAGCACCGCTCGCAGCGCCGCGATGATGCCGTCGGTCACGTTCGGCGTCGTCGGCCGCTTGGCCCAGGCGATCACCTCGCGGCCGTCGAGCAACACCGCGTCGGTATTGGTGCCGCCGACGTCGATCCCGATGCGCACGTGCGCTCCTTCCTTCAGCTCTCTGCTGTCGTCGCTGCGCCACCCCTAACCAGGGCGAGGTGCGGTACGTACTGTACCGCGTGTGCGCCCAAGCGGGCGATCGAAGTGCGGCCGACGCGCTGGTGTGGTACATACAGTGAAGCATCTGATCTGGTCGCGGGGAGGAGCGTACCGGTGAGCGCGGACAGGGTCGGACAGGTCGTCGCCGTGTGTTCGAGCCCGGCCGGCGGGGTACCCAAGTACCCCCGGCTGGAGGTCGAGGTCGGCCCGCACGGCGTCGTCGGGGACTACCACGCCGGGCCGTACAACCGGCATAAGAAGAACGGCGAGCCGGAGCCGAACCGGCGACAGCTCACGATCGTCGCCCAGGAAGTGCTGGACGAGATGAACCTGCTCCTGGATATCCAGCTCCAGCCGGGCGACCTCGCCGAGAACGTGCTGGTCTGGGGCCTGGGTGACCTGAGCGACCTCCAGCCCGGCGACCGGCTGCGACTCGGGCCGGTGCTCGTCGAGGTCACAGCACAGAACCAGCCGTGTAAGACCGTCGGCGTCTACCACCCGTTGCTGGTCAAGCATCTCTACGGGCGTCGCGGGGTGACCGCGGTCGTCCTGGAGCCGGGCACGCTGCGCCCGGGCGACCCGGTGACGCTGCTACGGGCCACAGCCGCGCCGACAGGCGATGGATAGTGCCTGAGCAACGAGGAAGGATCACGCGATGAACAGCCAGCGACCGGTTGCCGAGCTGGAGCTCGGCGGGCTCCACCACGTCACCGCCGTCACCGGCCGGGCCGCCGAGAACGTCCACTTCTACACCCGGGTGCTGGGGATGCGCCTGGTGAAGAAGACCGTCAACCAGGACGACGTCTCGGCCTATCACCTGTTCTACGGGGACGAGACAGGGAGCCCGGGCACCGAGGTGACCTTCTTCGACTGGCCGGACGCCGGGCCGCACCGCCCCGGAGCTGGCGAGGTAGCGACCATCGCGCTCAGGGTGCCCGGAGCGCTCGCGCTCCAGTACTGGGCGGAGCGGCTGGCCGGCGCAGGGGTTCGCCACACGGGTGTGGAGGAGCACAGAGGCCATGGCGTGATCCGCTTCACCGACCCCGAGGGCCAGCGGCTCGCGCTGGTCGACGACGGCGGCGCACCAGGCGGCTCACCCTGGCACGACAGCCCGGTTCCGGCTGAGTTCGCGATCCGCGGCATCGCTTTCGTCACCATGGTCGTGCGCGACCTCGGCCCCACCGAAGCCGTGCTCCGCGACGTGCTTGGGTTTCGCCGGGCGGCGGAGCTCACGCTCGATGGGCACCAGCGTGTCGTCTTCGAGACCGGGCCGGGCGGCCCAGGCACCGAGGTGCACGTCGAGGTCAGGCCGGAGTTGCCGCGCGCTCGCACCGGCATCGGCGGCGTGCACCACGTCGCCTTCCGCACGCCGACCGACGAGCAGCACCGCCGGTGGCGCGAGCGCATCGCATCGGCTGGGATCGCGGTGACGCCAGTAATCGACCGCTACTACTTCCGCTCGCTCTACTTCCGCGAGCCAGGCGGGGTGCTCTTCGAGATCGCGACCGATGGGCCGGGCTTCGCCGTCGACGAGGATCCGGCGCACCTGGGCGAGCGGCTCGCCCTGCCGCCCTTCCTCGAGCCGTACCGCGCCCAGATCGAGGCTGGGCTACGCCCGCTCCCGGTAGCGGACGCGGGCGATTGACCCTCGAGAACGGGCCGGCTGCGTCGAGCCTGGCGTTTGGGGCGGGGGCTTAGCAAGGGGGTCTCGCCCTAAGGGTGTTCCCCCTACGGCAACCCCACCGAAAGGGGATGTCCTCATGACGTGACTTCCCACGCCCCACACCTGACCCCCGTCGAGGTGCGCTGCTCGTGGCCTACCGTCCGGCCTCTCGCCAGCGATCGGACGGTCTGGCACTGACGCTCCTCGTGCCGGGCTTCAGCCGCCACGCCCTCACGCACGTCCTGGTCACCGCGGGGCCAGGACTGGAGCGCCGCCGAGCGCCTCTCCTCGGTGCCCCGCTTGGATGGAGAGGCTCCGAGCCAGGGCTCGTGGAGCGGACGCTGACGCATGTCCGAACCGACCACACGTACGTTGTGGTGGATGGAATGCAACTGGGGCGGCCCAGCCAGCGCCTGCCAGGCACCAGCTGGTTGCTCCATCCCCAGACACCATCATTGCGGCGGGACATGCACCTAGCTCGGCGCTGTCTGAGCCTGGCCTGGCTGCCGCTGGTCAGTCCCCGTGGCTCCAGCCGGGCCCTGCCCCCGCGCTGGGAACCGGCGTTTCCGCTGCCGGCAGCTAGCCCGTCAAGGCGCGCTGCCCGCAGCGAGGGGAGGCGGCGCGGGCAGCGCTCTCCTGGCTGCGGTGGGCGCTGGCCCCGGCCGTGCGCGTGCTGCTCGCGGCCGTGATCCTCGGCTTCGGCGCCAGCGGCGCCTATTCCCAGGCCCGCCACTGGGAGCGGCGCGGAGACCGCTCCCGGCGGTGAGGGGTCGCCTGCCGGCCCGGCCAGTTCTCCGACACGCCCGGCCGAGTCGCTACGGCGACCTGCGTTGACGGGCGGGCGACGGGTGGCTAGCCTTGCGGCAGGCCTGGAACTGGCCGCCCCCATCGTGGTAGCAGCGAGCGCAGGCGGGTCGGAGCATGGTACGAGGCATCACCACCGAGCGGGTCTCGCCACAGTCGGCCGCGCTGCGGGTGACCTGGCTGCAGTGCCTGGCCCCCTACCGCTGGGCGGCCGGGCTGGCCGGCGGCCTGGCCGTGCTCGACCTCGGCTGCGGCGAGGGCTACGGCACCGCCGAGCTGGCCGCGACCGCCCGGCTGGCCGTCGGGCTCGACCGCGACGCCGCGGCGCTCGCCCAGGCCCGGCGCCGCTACCCCGGCCCGCGGCTGGCCTGGGTGGCCGCGCAGGCCGAGGCCCTCCCCTTCCCCGACGGCGCCTTCGACCTGGCCTGCTGCTTCCAGGTGCTGGAGCACCTGCCCGACCCGGCGCGCCTCCTCGCCGAGGCGCGGCGCGCGCTGGCGCCCGGCGGCCGGCTGCTGCTGACCACCCCCAACCGAGCGGCAGTGCTGGCTGGCCTCAACCCCCACCACGCCCGCGAGTACGACGCCGCCTCGCTCGCCGCGCTGCTGGCCGGCTTCTTCCCGCAGGTGGAGCTTCTGGGCGTCTTCGCCAGCGAGCGCGTGCTGGCCTACCGGGTGCGCAACCGCGCGCTGGTCGAGCGGCTGCTGGCGCTCGACCGGCTGGAGCTGCGCCGCCGCTTGCCGCCGCCGGTGGTCGCGCGGCTGCACGCCTGGGGCACGCTGGCGGTGCGAAGCTGGCTCCACCGGCGCGCGCCCGCGCTGGCCCGCGCCATCGGCCCCGACGACTTCTGGGTCGGTGAAGGCGAGCTCGCCCGGGCGATCGACCTCCTGGCCGTCTGCCAGGCGCGGTAGGGGGCCGACCCCGCCCTCACCCCGCCCTTCGGGCCCCCCACTCCTCCCTCACCCCCCCCCTCGGG
>JADBJL010000070.1 GCA_014874455.1 Thermomicrobiaceae bacterium | reverse complement strand
CAGGATCGGGTTCTCGGTGATCAGGAACACCGGCGCCACGAGCAGCGCCTGGCCGAAGAGGTGGTCAGAGTAGGCCAGCGTGTTCCGGTAAGGGTAGAAGATATTCGCGTCGAACACGCGCAGGGGGTCAGTTCGCCAGGCGTGGATATCCCAGGCCAGCGTCCAGGCCTGGAAGACGGGGTCGCCCCAGCTCACCGGCCGGTGAACCGGGTCGCGCGCCAGTGGCCAGGTCACGACGAGCGCGAGTGCGACGAAGGCGGCCGCAACGAACGCATGACCGGCCCAGCTCCGGACTGCTGTTCGCCCCGCCTCTGCGGTGGGCGTAGCCGGCTGGGTGGTGACCCTTTCAGGCCGTCGCGCGTCGCTCTTCAGCGGAGCCCTCTTCACCCTCGCACCGCGCGCAGGTCACGTCCACTGGCGACCCGGCACAGAAGGTAATCGCGGACGTCGTCTCGCGCCTGCCGGCTGAAAGCGACCCCGAGCCCCTGGATCGGGCTCCTCTATCCGCTCGCCCGAGCGGCCGTCGAGACGCGCGCGAGTGCCTGCCGCAGGTCGTCCAGCAGGTCGTCGATGTGCTCGATCCCCACCGAGAGCCGGATCAGGTTCTCAGCGACCTCGCTGCCCGAGCCGGCCATACTGGCGTGCGTCATCGCGGCCGGGCACTCGATCAGCGACTCCACGCCGCCCAGGCTCTCGGCCAGCGTGAAGACCCTCGTCGCCTCGACGACTGCCCGCGCCGCTTCGGCGCCACCACGCACCGTGAACGAGACCATGCCACCGAAGCCGCGCGGCATCTGGCGGCGCGCGATCTCGTGGCCGGGGTGGTCGGGGAGTCCGGGATAGAAGACCTGCTCGACCGCCGGGTGCGAGCGGAGCATCTCGGCCACTGCCATGCCGTTCGCGCTGTGCTGGCGCATCCGCACGGCCAGCGTCTTGATCCCGCGCAGGATCAGCCAGCAGTCGAACGGCCCCGGCACGTCGCCGCAGGCATTCTGCAGGAACTTGAGCCGCTGGTAGATCTCCGGATCGTTCCCCAGCACCGCGCCGCCCACGACGTCGCTGTGCCCGCCGAGGTACTTGGTCGTGCTGTGCACGACCAGGTCAGCCCCGAGCGCCAGCGGTTGCTGCAGGTAGGGCGAGGCGAAGGTGTTGTCGACGACGAGCAACGCGCCGTTGCCGTGCGCGATCTCGGCCAGCGCGGCGATGTCCACCACCTTCAGGTACGGGTTGGTCGGTGTTTCGGCCCAGATCATCCGCGTCTGGGGCCGGAGCGCGGCGCGCACGCGATCGGGGTCGGTCAGGTCGACCAGCGAGTACTCGATCCCGTAGCGGGCGACCACGCGCGAGATCAGGCGGTAGGTGCCGCCGTAGACGTCGTCCGAGAGGACAACGTGGTCGCCGGGGTCGAGCAGGTACCAGACGTTTTGGGTGGCGGCCAGGCCCGAGGCGTAGCAGAGCCCCCAGCGCGCGCCCTCCAGCGCCGCCAGCGCTGTCTGCAGGGCGGTGCGCGTCGGGTTATCGGTACGGGCGTACTCGTAGCCCTTGTGTCGGCCGACTCCCTCCTGAGCGAAGGTCGAGGTCTGGTAGATCGGCACGATCACCGCACCGGTCGTGGGATCCGGTTCCTGGCCGGCATGGATCGCCAGCGTCTCGAAGTGCAGACCCTCGGCCTGGGTCATCGTGCCACCCCTCTCACGGCGCGATCTCGTTCCGGTGCGCGACGAAGCTGAGCAGGTCGGAGCGAGTGACGATCCCGACGACCGTGCCGCGCTCCTCGACCAGCACGGCCGGCGCGCCGGACGAGAGCAGCGGGAAGATCCGCTCCACTTCCTCGTTGCGGTCGACCAGCGGAAACGGCAGATCCATGACCGCGCCGATGCGCTCGTGAATCGCCTCTGGCCGCCGGTATACCCGATCCAGCAACGTCCGCTCCTCGATGCTACCGACCACCTGGTGCACCTCGATCGGCCCGGCTGGGTCGGCATCGTCGCGGATCACCGGCATCTGCGAGATCCGGTAGCGCTGCATCAGGTCGATCGCCTCCCCCACCGTCTGGTTAGCCCGCACGGCGACGATGGCCGGCAGCTCAGCCGCCTTCGGTGCCTGGAGCAAGAGCGACACGCGCGCTGGCGGGCCGAACCGGGCCAGGAAGCCGTTCTCGCGCATCCAGTCGTCGTTGTAGATCTTCGAGAGGTAGCCGCGGCCGCTGTCGGGAACGATCACGACGATGAGCGTATCCGGGCGGTTTTCGCGCTGCGCCACCTGGAGCGCCGCCCAGACGGCCGTGCCGCCGGAGCCGCCGATCAGGATCCCCTCCTCGCGGGTGACCCGGCGCGCGGTCAGAAACGAGTCGCGGTCGGAGACGGTGATCCACTCGTCCACGACTGACGGCTCGA
Organism: Thermomicrobiaceae bacterium; assembly: GCA_014874455.1. Taxonomy (GTDB): domain Bacteria; phylum Chloroflexota; class Chloroflexia; order Thermomicrobiales; family Thermomicrobiaceae; genus Thermalbibacter. Next base: position 6,129 of record JADBJL010000070.1, on the reverse strand, counting down.
AGGTGCCTGGCCAGAAGTCCTCGCCGATCCCTTCGACCTTATAGGGGCGGACATGCTCGGGGCAGGTGTAGATCGAGCCTTCGGGGTCGGCGCCGATGACCTTGACCGCCGGGTTCTGCTCCTTGAGGTACCAGGCCACGCCGGTGATCGTGCCGCCGGTACCCACGCCGGCCACCAGGTGGGTCACCTTCCCATCGGTCTGCTGCCAGATCTCCGGGCCGGTCGTCTCGTAGTGGGCACGCGGGTTCATCGGGTTGAAGTACTGGTTGGGCTGGAAGGCGCCGGGGATCTCGCGCGTCAGCCGGTCAGCCACGCTGTAGTAGCTCTCCGGCGACTCACGGGGCACAGCGGTCGGCGTCGTGACCACCTCGGCGCCGTAGGCGCGCAGCAGCGCGACCTTCTCGGCGGAGACCTTGTCCGGCATGACGAAGATGCAGCGGTACCCCTTGATCGCGGCCGCCATCGCCAGCCCGACGCCGGTGTTGCCGCTCGTCGGCTCGACGATGGTGCCACCCGGCTTGAGCCAGCCGCGCCGCTCGGCCTCTTCCAGCATGCGGAAGCCGATCCGGTCTTTGACGCTGCCGCCGGGATTCAGGAACTCCAGCTTGGCTACCACGCTCGCCTCGAGGCCACGAGTGACGGCATTCAACCTGACCAGTGGTGTATTGCCGATCAGCGAGAGCACGTTCGGGTAGATCATGGTGTCGCCCATTTCCGGGCCCGAGCTCCCTTCAGGAAGCCGATAAGCCGGGAGGCATCGGCATTGTAGCACAGGGCGGCGCTGGCGGCGTTCCCATCAGCGCTGGCGCCCCCGAGATCAGGGGGTTCCCGCAGGAGCTGCGCCCGCCCGTCGAGGACGCCGGATGGCTCGACGTCATCCAGTCCGTGGGCATCGACTACGCCCAGGGCTACGCGATCGGCCGCCCTCCGCCGCCGCTCCGTGTCCTGCACCCGGACGTGCTCCACCTGGGCACGTTCTCCAAGACCCTGGCCCCAGGCCTGCGCATCGGCTGGCTCGTCGTGCCGCCTGGTGAAGTTGCTGAGGGATGCCAAGGAGAGGGCCGATATCCAGGCCGACCGCTTGCTGCAGCGCGCCCTCGCTCGCGTGCTCGAGGGCGACTGGTTCGAGCGGCACCCGGAGGCGGCGCGAACTACCGGGAAGCGCTGCGCGCTCCTGCTGCGCTGCCTGGAGCGGGAGCAGGCCGGCCTGGCGGCTTTGACCGCTCCAAGTGGCGGGTTCTTCGTCTGGGCCGCGCTGCCGGACGGCGTCGATACCGACGCGCTGCTGGTCGAGTGCGCGCGGCATGGAGTCGCCAACATCCCCGGCTCGGCCTTCTACCCCCCACCGCACACCCCGGCCGAGCTTCCGGCTGGGCTTCACCACGCTCTCGTCCGCGGAGCTGAAGGGAGCATGGCCCGGCTGGGGCGAGCCACCCGCGCCACCGTCCGCCTCTCCCTCGCCTGAGCGCGGTGCGCGACCTATCATATTGTAGTGGAGCCGGCCAGTCGTCCCTACCGTTATGTAGGGGCGAATGAGCATGCATGCCTACGATCAGGGAGTTCGCGGCTTGCTGAGCTTCGTCCAGTGCTCGCGCTAGCGAACGTTCGGCATACAGGTTCTGCTGGGATGGCTATCCTCTGACGATAGCTGGCTAGGGCCGATCGCTCTCTACCGCACTCACCCACTAGTCCAGGAAGATTGGCGGATTCTCAGATTCGGCGTCGTCGAGGAGCGGCTATGCTGGCGCCACCGGAGAGGCTGTTGGCAGCTCGGCGACCGCTCGCTGGTAGGTGCGCCAGACGTGAGCGCCGGCCCGGCCGTAGAAGGCCGCCAGGTTCGTCCAGTCGATCACGACGAACGCGCTCCCCTGGTCGCGCAGCCACTCGGCGGCGCCGATCACCAGCTCTAGGCCGAGCCCCTGGCCGCGCACCTCCCGCTCCAGACCCAGCGGGCCTAGCCCGGCGGCAGGGCCGGGGAGCGTGGCGCTCCAGAACTGGCTCGGCCCGATCCAGGGCTGGCCCGGGAGATAGACGCCAGCGAAGCCGGCCATCCGGCCCTCGACGTCCAGCGCCAGGACGGTGCCGCCGGCCGCGAGGTGCTCCTCCATATCGGCTCGCCAGCGACCGGAGAAGACGCGATCAAGGAAGGCGAGCGCCTCCGCCGGGCCGGCGACCCGCAGCCGGGCCCGCCCCGGGCGTGGCGGTAACGGGAGCCGCAGGTCGAGTAGCAGATCGTGCATCGTCTCGCTCGGCCGGGCACCGATCCGCCGCAGGAAAGTCCAGGTCTCCGGCGGTGCCTCCTGCGGGACGCCCGGCAGTAAGTGCGCCGGGTCACCCCCGAAGCAGACGTGCCGGCACCCGCGCTCGACCAGTCGCTTGGCCAAGCGCTCGTAGAGCGCCCGCCCGATCCCCTGCTTCCGGTATGCTCGCGCGACAACGATGTAGCTCACAAAGCCGATGTCCGGAGACAGCCAGGAGACCTCGGGCGCCTTGCCGGCGATGACGCCGACCGGCCGGCCGCCGTCGCGGGCGACCAGGAGCAGCTCGGGGTCCTGGTACCGGCTGCGGCAGAGCTGCTGGAGCACCTCCAGGCGTAGCGGGTAGACCGGCTCGAACGTCTCGTTCCACAGCGAGACGATGGCCGGCAGCTCTTCGGGCCTGGCGACGCCGATGTCCATCGTATGCATGCACAACTGTCGATTGTATGCTCGCATGGCTCGCTCGGCTGAGTATGGAGCATGATTCCGGGCGAGGCAAGACTTTAGCAAAGCAAGGGAGCTGCGTCGTGGCACGCCGCGCGTCCGGAGGCGAGGTCTGGGAGCTCGACGGCATCGAGGTCGCGGTGACGCACCTGGACAAGGTACTCTGGCCGGCCGACGGCCTGACCAAGCGTGACCTGCTCGGCTACTACCGGCACGTCGGCCCAGCGATGCTGCCGTACCTGCGCGGCCGCCCGGTGACGCTGCGGGTGTTTCCCGACGGCATCGAGCGGCCCGGCCACTACCAGCGTAACGCGCCCGCGCGCCTGCCCCGCTGGCTGCGCACGGCTCCCTACCGGCCGCAGACGACCGGGCAGGATCGACGTCTTCCCCTGATCGAGACTCTCGCCGGGTTGATCTGGTACGCCAACCGCGACGCGATCGAGTTCCACCAGTGGCATGCTCAGGCCGAGCAGCCGGATAAGCCCGACTGGGCGATCTTCGACCTCGATCCCGGCCCGCGGGCCGGCTACGAGCGCGTGCTGCGAGTGGCACTGTTGATACGCGAGCGGCTGGCCCAGCAGAACCTGGTGGCCCTGCCCAAGACCAGCGGCGGCTCCGGGTTGCACCTCTTCCTGCCACTGGAGCCAGTTCACCTGGTGAACGATGTCCGCGAGTGGGTGCGGCGGCTGGCCGAGGAACTGAGCCAGGAGCACCCCGATCTCGTGGCGACCGGCGACGGCGCGACTCACGACGAGGACGAGCGGGTCACGATCGACCACGCCCAGAACAGCCTGGCGCGCAACACCGCGGCGCCGTACACGCTGCGTGCCCGGCCGGGCGCGCCGGTTTCGACGCCACTGGCCTGGGAGGAGGTCGAGGAGGGCCGGGTGCGCCCGGAGCACTTCACGATCCGCACGCTGCCCGAACGGCTGGATACGATCGGTGACCCCTGGGCCGCAGCAAAGGCCCGGCCCCAGCGGCTGCCCTGAGCCAGGAACTCAAGCGAAGGCGAGGGCCCAGCGCTGGGCCAGGTCGAGTACCGGGCCGGAGAACAGCCCCAGCGCCAGGTTGCCCAGCGCCATCACCGCCAGCCCGGCGCCGAGCATCCGCGTCCGGGCCGGCTGCCAGGCGCCGGCCGGCTCGGTGAAATACATCACCGTTACCACGCGCAGGTAGAAGAAGGCCGAGACCGCGCTCATGACCACGATGGCGACCGCCAGCCAGAGGAGCCCGGCTTCGATCAGCGCCAGGATCACGTAGTACTTGGCGTAGAAGCCGATCAGCGGCGGCATACCCATCAGCGAGAGCATGAAGACCGACATCGCGATGGCAGCCAGCGGGCTGCGCGCGGCCAGCCCCTGGAAGTCCTCCAGGTTGACACCTTGTCCGCGTTCCTGTAGCCAGGCCACCACGCCGAAGGCGCCGATGTTCATGAAGGCGTAGGCGAACAGGTAGAAGAGCAGGCTGCCGACGCTGCGGTCGCCGGGCTGCAGGCTGGTGAACGCCGCCAGGCCGGCCAGCATGTAGCCGGTGTGACCGATCGACGAGTAGCCGAGCATTCGCTTGACGTCGCGCTGAGCGATGGCGACCACGTTGCCGTAGACCATGGTGATGAAGGCCAGCACGGTGATCAACGTCAGCCACTCCTGGCTGAGCGGGTTGAGCCCCTGCACCAGCACCCGCGCCATGGCCGCGAAGCCGGCCACCTTCGGCACCACCGACATGTAGGCCGAGACCGGCGTGGGGGCGCCCTGGTAGGCATCGGGCGTCCACATGTGGAACGGCACGGCCGCCACCTTGAACCCGAGCCCAACAGCCAGCAAAAGCAACGCCAGCAGCAGCGAGGCCTCGACTGGCTCGCCGCCCCGCACGCTGCTGCGGAGCACGGCCGCGATGTCGTCGAGCATGATGCTACCGGTCAGGCCGTAGACCCAGGCGATCCCGTAGAGGAAGATAGCTGTGGCGAAGGCGCCCAGCAGGAAGTACTTCAGCGCGCCCTCGATCGAGGTCAGCCGCCGGCGGGCGAAGGCGGTCAGCGTGTACACCGCCAGCGAGCTCATCTCGATGCCGAGGAAGATCATCAACAGGTCGCCCGCCGCGCCGACGAGCATGGTGCCGAGCACCGAGAAGAGCAGCAGCGAGAGGTACTCGGCCAGTGCCATGCCACCCGGCTCGATCCCCGCCTCGACGTAGCCGGCCGAGACCATGACCGAGAGGACACCAGCGATCAGGGCCACGAGGGAGACGAAGAGACTGAAGAAGTCAGCCCGGTACATGCCGCCGAACGTGACCCCTCTCGCCGACCAGTCGATGGTCGCCAGCGAGGCCAGGGCCAGCGCCAGCCCGAGCAGCGTCACCACTGTCAGCCCTGCCTGCCGCTGGCGCGGGAGCACCAGGTCGGCAGCCAGCAGCACTAGGATCGTCCCGAGCACGATCAGCGGTGGGACGAGCAGCGACCAGTCTGGAGCAACCAGTTGCACCGGCACGGCTCTCTCCTCAGATCCTCGCCCTCAGAACCCGACCCGCCCGAAGGCCGCCAGCGCCTGCTCGATCGCCGGCCGCAGGACGCGCAAGAGATAACCCGGGTACACCCCGATCCAGACCGTCAGCACCGCCAGCGGCGCCAGCGTCGCGAACTCCTTCCAGTTCAGGTCGGGGAACGTGCGCGGGTCGACCGCCTGCCCGTGCGGCCCCGCACCACCGGCGGCCGGCGGCACCCCGTGCGCGGCGGCGAGGCGCAGCTCAGGGTCGTCAGGGTCGGGCGGTTCGCCCGGCGCGCGCATCATCACGATGCGCTGGAGCATCCAGAGCATGTACCAGGCCGCCAGGATCACGACGAACATGGCGATCACGCCGGCCCAGCGGTAGACCCGGAACCCGCCGAGGATGGCCAGGAACTCGCCGACGAAGCCACTCAGCCCCGGCAGCCCCAGCGAGGCGAACGCGAACAGGCCCCAGAAGGCCGCCGCGACCGGCATGGAGCGGTGCAGGCCACCGAAGGCGCTGATCTCCCGGGTGTGCGCCCGCTCGTAGAGGACGCCGACGAGCAGGAAGAGGGCGCCGGTAACCAGCCCGTGACTGATCATCACGACCATAGCGCCGTAGAGCCCCTGCGCGTTCAGCGCGAAGATGCCGAGGGTCACGAAACCCATATGGCTCACCGAGGAGTAAGCCACCAGCTTCTTGAGATCCGGCTGGACGAGCGCCACCAGCGCGCCGTAGATGATCGCGATCAGCGAGAGCACGACGATGAACGGCGCCCAGGCGCGCGTCGCGTCCGGGAAGAGCGGCAGGTTGAAGCGCAGGAAGCCGTAGCCGCCCATCTTCAGCAGGATGCCGGCCAGGATGACCGACCCAGCCGTGGGGGCCTCGACGTGAGCGTCAGGCAACCAGGTATGGAAGGGCCACATCGGGATCTTGATGGCGA
>JADBJL010000114.1 GCA_014874455.1 Thermomicrobiaceae bacterium | reverse complement strand
TTCTCCATCAGGCCGAGGAACTGGCGGGCGTAGGCCGAGAGCGACTCGACGTAGCGGCGCTGGCCCTCGGCGTAGATGGTGTCGAAGGCGAGACTGGACTTGCCGGAGCCGGAGAGGCCGGTGAAGACGACGAGCTTGTCGCGCGGAAGCTCCAGGTCGATGTTCTTGAGGTTGTGCTCGCGCGCGCCGCGGATGATGATCCTGTCGCTCGGCATGCCGGCTCCGTTCCCCCTACCCTCGCGGCGTCCGGACAGACACACGGCAATTCTAGCAGCGCCGCCGAGTGCGTGCCGAACACCTGTGCGGATTTGACAGAAAGGCACCGGTGAGCCGGTTGCCGCCCCGAGCCGCTCGAGGTGCCAGCGTGAGAGGCCGAGCTCACCGTTTCCCACCAGCGCTCGGTACAATCCAGGGCATGGAGCAGGCGCGCGACCCGTACGCCGTGATCGCTGAGTACTACGACCTCGAGTTCGACGCCTTCACCGAGGACGTCGATCTCTACCTGGCCTTCGCCCGTCGTACCGGCTCACCAGTGCTCGAGCTGGGCTGCGGTACCGGCCGCCTGCTGGTGCCACTGGCGCGGGCCGGCTTTCAGGTCGAGGGCGTGGATCGCTCGGCGGCCATGCTGGCGCGAGCGACCGAGCGGCTGGCGCGGGAAGGGCTCAGCCACGTGCGGTTGCACCAGGCCGACCTCACCGACCTCGCTGAGCTCCCGGCGTGTCGCTACACCCTGGCCATCCTGGCCGTGAACGGCTTCCTGCACCTGCCCAGTCGCGCCGCTCAACAGGCCGCCCTCGTCCAGATCCACCGGGTGCTCCGGCCCGGCGGGCTACTGCTGCTCGATGTGCTCCACCCCACTCCGGCACAGCTCGAGGGCTGGGAAGGCCACCTGCTCCACGACGGCTCCTGGTCGCTCCCTGACGGGAGCCAGCTCGACCGCTTCTCGGCGCGCCGGGTCTCGCCGGCTGAGCAGACGATCGAGACGCGGCTCTTCTACGACCGCCGCCGCCCCGACAGCACGCTCGCCCGCGATGCGGTCACCTACACGCTCCGCTACGTGCACCGCTTCGAGCTGGAGCTGCTGCTCGAGGGGGCCGGCTTCGCGGTCGAGGCGATCTACGGCTCCTACCAACTCGACCCGCTCGAGGACGACAGCCCGCTGATGTTCGTCGTCGCACAGCGGGCCTGAGGCCGCTGCTCTTGCTATACTGGCAGGTCGCGGCCGCCACTGACGGCGGGGTCGACTGGTCGTGTATGGAGAGGCTGCGAGGGGGCGAGCGTGATCCACGGCGTGGAGATCAAGCGGCTGGTCATGCACGTGGACGAGCGCGGGTCGCTGACCGAGCTGATCCGCTGTGACGACCCGTTCTTCGAAAAGTTCGGCCAGTGCTACGTGTCTGTTTCCTACCCCGGTGTGATTCGCGCCTGGCACTGGCACCGGAAACAGACCGACTACTTCGCCTGCATCCGCGGGATGATCAAGGTACCCCTCTTCGACCTGCGGCCGGAGTCGCCGACCTACCGCGAACTCAACGAATTCTTCATCGGCGATGACAACCGGATCGTCCTCAAGATCCCGCCGGGAGTGGCGCACGGGTTCAAGAACATCGGCACCGAGCCCTGCTACCTGCTCAACTTCCCGACCGAGCCCTACGACCCGGACGATCCCGACGAGTTCCGGCTGCCCTACGACACTCCAGAGATCCCCTACTCCTGGGAGATCCGCTACCGCTAGGAGTGCCGATGCCGAGCGCTCGCGTCTACCCGCCGACGCTGACGATCGAGCCGGTCACCAGCCCGGTCGAGGCCGAGGTCACGCTACCGGGCTCGAAGAGCTACACCAACCGCGCCCTGGTGCTCGCGGCGCTGGCCGAGGGAACGTCGACACTGCGCGCCGCCCTCTTCAGCGAGGACACCGCCGTGATGGCCGATTCGCTGCGGCGGCTCGGCATCCCGGTCAGCGACGATCCCGCCGGGCTCACGTTTACCGTGGAGGGCAAAGGGGGCACCATCCCGGCGACTCACGCGGAGTGCTTCGTCGGCAACTCCGGCACCACCGCCCGGTTCCTCACCGCCGTGCTGGCGCTCGGCCAGGGGGAGTACCTGCTCGACGGCGTGCCGCGGATGCGCCAGCGACCGATCCAGCCGCTCCTCGACGCCCTGCGCCAGCTCGGGGTCGACGCTCGCTCAGTCATGGGGAATGGCTGCCCGCCGGTGCGCGTGCGGGCGAGCGGCCTGGCCGGCGGCAAAGTCCGGCTGCCCGGCGACCTGAGCAGCCAGTACCTGAGCGCGCTCCTGATGGTCGGGCCCTGTACCCGCGAGGGCCTGGAGATCGAGATCGAGGGCGAGCTCGTCTCCAAGCCGTACGTCGACCTCACTCTCCGAGCGATGCAGGCGTTCGGCGCGAGCGTCCAGTGCGAGGGCTACCGGCGCTTCGTCGTCCCGGGTGGGCAACGGTACCGCGCGCAGGACTACACCGTGGAGCCGGACGCGTCGGCGGCGTCCTACTTCTTCGCGCTGGCTGCCGTAACCGGAGGGCGCGTGCGTGTCCACAACCTGGGCCTCGGCTCGGCGCAGGGTGACGTGCAGTTCGTCGACGTGCTCGAACGGATGGGCTGCCGGGTGTACCGCGAGGTCGGCTCGATCACGGTGCAGGGGCCGCCCAGGCTGGGCGGCGTCGAAGTCGACATGAACGCCATCTCGGACACCGTCCAGACCCTGGCCGCCATCGCGCCGCTGGCCAGCGGCCCGGTGGTGATCCGCAGCGTGGCGCACATCCGCCACAAGGAGACCGACCGGATCAGTGCGCTGGCCACCGAGCTGCGGCGGCTGGGTGTGGCCGTCGACGAGTTCCCGGACGGGCTCGCTATCTATCCCTCGCCGATCCGTCCCGGCACGGTGCAGACCTACGACGACCACCGGATGGCGATGAGCTTCGCCGTGCTCGGCTGCCGGGTGCCGGGGATCACGATCGAGAACCCCGGCTGCGTGGCCAAGACCTTCCCGGACTTCTTCGAGCGGCTCGCCGCCGCGCTCGGCCGCGCCTGAGCGATGGCTCCTCACACTGGTACGCGCGCTGCTCGCGCTCCTGGCCGGTGGGGCTAGATCCGCGCCGCGCGGTTGAGGAGATAGAAGTCCGCCAGTACCAGGAGCAGCATCGCCTCGGCCACCGGCACGACACGCGGGCAGATCGAGGGGTCGTGCCGCCCTTCGACCGTGATCACCCGCTCGTTGCCGTGGATATCGACTGTCCGTTGCGGGCGTGCCACCGATGAGGTCGGCTTCACTGCCAGCCGGACGACGATCTGCTCTCCGTTCGAGATGCCGCCGAGCATGCCCCCGGCATGGTTCGAGACCGTCCGCACCCGGCCGTCCTCGAGGTAGAACTCGTCGTTGTGCTCGTGCCCGCGCATGCGGGTGGCAGCGAACCCCTCGCCGATCTCGACGCCTTTGACCGCTGGGATGCCCAGCATCGCGTAGCCGATCACCGCGTCGAGCTTGTCCATCGTGGGCTCACCCAGACCCGGCGGCACGTTGTCGGCCCGCACCTCGACGATACCGCCGACGCTGTCCTGCTGCTCCTTGGCTTCCAGGATGGCCGCGACCATCTTCTCGGCCGCCACGGGATCGGGGCAGCGCACGAGGTTACGGTCGATCTCATCCCGATCGAACGTCTCCATCCGGATGCCGGCCAGCTCGCGCACGAAGCCGTAGACCTCGATGCCAGCGACGGTGCGGAGGAGCTGGCGTGCCACCGCGCCGGCCGCCACCCGGCCCCAGGTCTCGCGCGCGCTCGAGCGTCCGCCGCCGCGGTGATCGCGGTGCCCGTACTTGGCCCAGTAGGTGTAGTCCGCGTGGCCGGGGCGGAACACGTCGCGCAGTGGCTCGTACTTGCTCGAGTCGGCGTCGGCGTTGTAGGTGATCAAGGCGATCGGCGCACCGGTCGTCTTTCCCTCGAAGACGCCGGAGAGGATCGTGACCCGGTCTTGCTCCTGGCGCGGCGAGGTCACTTTGCTCTGACCCACCCGGCGCCGGTCGAGGTCGCGCTGGATCAGCTCTTCCGAGATCTCCAGCCCGGCCGGGCACCCGTCGATGACGACGCCGATCGCCGGGCCATGCGACTCGCCCCAGGTCGTGATCCGGAACAGACGACCGAACGTGCTCCCCATGCTTCGCCTCCACCCACGCGGCTCAGCTTCAATGCGCGGCGTCCACCGCGGCGCCGACGATCCGGACGGTTGGGCCTCGCCACCCAGCAGGGGGCGCGAGGCCGCCGATGGCCAGCACGAGTCGGAGTTGCCAGCCCCCCGGTCACTCGAGCGGCACCGGATCCCCGAGCCAGCGGCCGTAGATATCGTAATCGAACGCGGGAGCTCGGCGGAAACCGAACCGCTCGTACATGCGGCGGCTCCGCACGTTGCGCGCCTGGGTACTCAGCGCAACCCGCCGCGCGCCCCGGCTGCCGAGCACCTGTACCGCCCATTCGAGCGACTCGCGGCCGTACCCCTGGCCCTGGTAGGCAGGCGCTACCGCCAGACGATCGAGGTGCCCCCAGCCGCGCATCCGGGTGACACCGACGTAGCTCACGGCTCGACCGTGCTGATCGCGGCCCAGGTAGACATCCACCCGTGGGTCGCTGAGGTACTCGGCGAACTCGTCCCCGCTGTTCCACCACAGCCAGGAGAACGCCTGGTGGTCGAGCTCCAACAGCTCGCCCAGGACGAACGGGTCGTCACCGGTCACGCGCTCGAAGCGCAGCCGAGTAGCGCCTTTCGGCAGGCTGAAGATCACCGCCTCGTAGACGAGGATCTGCTCGAGCAGGCTCATCTGCGCCTCGGCGTAGAAGAGGGGGCTCCGCCGCTCCTGTTGCTCGGTGATGACCACCAGTCGCTTCCCCTGGGCTGCCGCCGCCTCGGCCAGGTGGTCGATCAGGCGAACAGTGTTGGGGCCCGTCGTCACTTCGAGGATGGCGACCACCTCATCGCGATGCCGCCAGCGCCCGGCGACCAGGTATTCGCCGGTGTGGGGCATCCACTGCGAGAGCCCCGGTGCCTCGGTGACCACCTGCGCCAGATCCTGCTGGCTGTAGCGACTTGCCCACTTGAGGCGCACACGGTGGACATCGGTGACTTCGAGCGGCACGACGAGGCTGTGCGTAGCCACGCTAGCGCTCCCCCTCGAGCAGATCCTGATCGCCCGTTCGCGACAGCTCGAGCACGGCGACCGTTAACCCCCGTCCTGCGTGAGGCCGGGTGACCTCCGCATCTCCGGAGCCACAGCGCTGGCGGAGCACTTTCCTCACCCGGCGATCCACACGCGCTCCAGACCGAGGATACCCAACGGCGTCAACTCCAGCCCCTGTACGCGCGGCTTCACCAGCAAGTAGGAGACATCCCAGTAGAGCGGGATCACGACGAAGTCGTCGAGGATACGCTGCTGGGCTTCGGCGAAAAGGCGGGCTCGGGCTTCTTCATCGGGTTCCTCGGCCGCCATGTCCAGCAGTCGATCCACCTCAGGATTACGGTAGCCGAGGTAGTTATCCGGACTCGACGAGTGAAAGAGCGCAGTCAGGAACGACGCCGGATCCGGATAGTCAGCCACCCAGCTCAGGACGAAGATCGGCAGCCGGCCGCCGGTCAGATCCTGGATGTAGTCAGGCCAATCAATCAAGAGCACCTCGGCCTGGATCCCCAGATCGCGCTCGTAGACCTGCTTGAGCGTGACCGGCACGCCGCTGCCAGCCGTATAAAGCTGAAGCGGCCGGGCCGGCAGGCGCGACTGGAGCACGGCCCTGGCTGCGCCAGGGTCGTAGGCGGGTAAGGACGCCGGCCAGGTACGCCCAAGCATCCCGTCCGGCACGATCCCGCTTGCTGGTGGAACCACGCCGTTCAGGCTTACCCGCGCGATCTTCTCGCGCTCGAACCCCTGGATCAGCGCCCGGCGAACCTCCGGGTCGTCCAACGGAGGGATGTTCGGGTTGAGGAAGACGAAACTCCCAGCAAAGAGCGGCTGGACACGAAGCTCCCGGCTGAGCGGCGAATTCGGCGCTCGCACGCGGTCGAGCGCCCACTGCGGCACCGAGACCAGGTCGAGCTGCCCGCGCTCGTACTGGTTCATCGGCTCCAAGGCATCGGCCCCCAGGCGGATATCGATCTCCTGGAGCACCGGTGCGCCAGGCGCGTAGCCCTGGAAGGCACGCAGAACCAGCAGCCGTCCTTCCTCCCAGCGGTCGAGGACGAAGGGGCCGCTCCCGTTCGGGTGGCGCCACCAGTCGTCGCCCCTGGCGACGTCCCAGCGGTCGACGACGAAGGCTGGCGGAGCGGTCATTTTGATCAGAAAGTCCTGCGCTCGCCTCGACAGGCGGATGCGGACGGTCAAGGGATCGACGACCTCGACACCGGGGAGATCGGAGCGCTGCCCGGCCATCCGCTCCTCGGCCCCGAGGATGTCGCGCAGGTATGTCCAGCCCGGAAGCTTCCGCCCGTCGCCCCCGGCCAGCGCCGGATCGGTCGCACGCTCCAGCGAGTACTTGACGTCGTCCGCCGTGAGGAGCCGGCCATCGTGAAAGCTGGCGCGGTCGCGCAACTCGAAGCTGTACGTGAGGCCATCGGGAGAGATCCTGACGCGCTCGGCCAGATCTGGCACCGGTCGGAGGTTCGCGTCCAAGCGCACGAGACCGCGAAACACCTGCCGAACCACGAAAGCCGAATCGGCATCGCGCACCAGCGCCGGATCCAGGGTCAGTGGGCCATCCGGGGAGCCGGCCAGTGTCAGGCGCTGCTCCCCGGTGGCCGCCGGGGCGGGAGCGGGAGTCGGGGCCTCGATGACGGTCTCGATGCCAGCCGGTGACGGTGTATGGGCCGGAGTTACCGGCGCAGGCGAGGCAACTGCGGGCGTGGCCGTCGGCTCGACGACCGCTGGCGTCGCGGACGATCGCCCCCCGAGCGACACTCGACACCCGCCGAGCAGGAGAGCGAACGCCAGGACGAGGTAAGCAAGCGAGCTGGCGAACTGAGCGCGTCGCGGCATCGGTGATCGAGACTCCTATCATGTCGCGCGAATTGTACCGAACGCTGGTGCGAGGGCACGCGATGCGTCAGCTCGCGACGCCGTGCCCGAGGACTCGCAATCACGTGCTCTCCGCTCTACCAGGACGATCCCGTGCTCAGCCGGGCCGTGCCCCCAATCCCATGCTAGGATGCACGAGGAGGAAAACCGCCAGGATGGGAGGCTGCTGATGGGTGGGATGGTCGTCGCTCCCCAAGCGCCAGCGGTCGAGGCCGGAATCGAGGTGCTCCGCCGAGGCGGCAACGCCTTCGACGCGGCGGTCACGACCGCGTTTGCTCAAACGGTGGTCGACCCGCAGATGTGCGGTATCGCTGGCTTCGGCGTGGCCAATCTCCGCTCCGCTGACGGGCGTCACCAGATCATCGACTTCAACGCCACCGCGGGTTCGCGCGTGCGGCCCGAGATGTGGCGTGACCTCCTGATCGAGCAAGACTGGACAGGCTATGGGTACCACCTCAAGGGTCAGGTCAACGACGTCGGTTACACGTCGATCATGACGCCCGGCACTGTCGCCGGGTTGGCTGAAGTGCTGCGCCGGTTCGGCACCATCTCCTGGGCCGAGGCCCTCCAATCCGCCATCCAGCTTGCCGAGCAGGGCTTCCTCGTCTCACCCGAGCTGTGGCGACTCTGGAACCAGCCCGCGGTCGGCGATCGGATCTCGATGCGCGAGCGGATCGCCCACACTCCTGCCAGCCGCGAACTCTACATCAAAGCGAACGGTGAGACCTGGCGGCCGGGTGAGCGGCTGCGTAATCCCGACTACGCGCGTGTGCTCCGACGGCTGGCCGAGGCCGGGCCCGAGGACTTCTACACCGGCGAGCTGGCGCAGCGGATGGCCGAAGACCTCGAGGCCAACGGCGCGTTCGTCACCGCGGGAGACTTAGCGAACTACCGCGTCCGCGTCCTCGAACCGCTGTGGTGTACCTACCGGGGCTACGAGCTGGCGACGAACCCGCCCGCTGGCGGCGGCATCTGCCTCGCGGAGATCTTGAAGATCCTCGAACACGAAGACCTCGCGTCGCTCGGACTCAACAGCGTGGAGTACATCGCGTTCGTCGCCCGCGCCATGCAGGCTGCGTACGCCGACTGGTACGGCCAGGTGGGCGACCCGGCGTTCGTCGATGTACCGGTGGAGCGGCTGCTCTCCGACGACCACATCCGGACGTGCTACGAACTCGTGCGCTCTGGCCAGCCGATCAGGGTACCGCGACGCGTCGCCGAGCAGGGCACGACACACGTCACCGTGATCGACAGCGTCGGCAACGTCGCCTCGATCACCCACTCGCTCGGCTCCTCCAGCGGCGTCGTGACGCCCGGTCTCGGCTTCACCTACAACAACTGCATGAACGCCGCCGATCCGATCCCGGGCGGCCCGAACTCCATCGCACCGGGCAAAGCGCGCATCACCGGCATGTGCCCGACGATCGGGTTGAAGCGCGGTGAGGTCGTCTTCGCGCTCGGCGCGCCTGGCGGCACGCGGATCATCACCGGCGTGCTCCAGGCTCTCCTCAACCTCGTCGACCACGGACTGACGCCAGTGGAGGCGGTCTCGGCGCCGCGGTTCGACTCGCAGAGCGAATACCTCGACTGCGAGGCGCGTATCCCCTCCTGGGTGCGGGCTGCGCTCGCCGATCGGGGGTTCAGGGTTGTCGAGAACCCAGCACTTTATGGTAACTTTGCACGGGTACAGTTGATCACGCGCGACCCGATCACCCGACAGCTACGAGGCGGCGCAGATCCCCGGAGCGGGGGTGTCGTCTTGGAGGCCTGACGCCTCGGGCGGTTCAACCCGCCGCCCGGATGACCGAACGGGCTATCGGCTCGGTCGCACGGCAGCCTTCTAGCAATCATTCGGCCACGGCTGCTGGTCGTGTCGACCTGATAGCCGGTCGACCAGGTGTCACCTGTAGCGTCGTCAAGCGAATCATCGGTCGGAGTCGCGACCGGGATCTTCGGGCGGCTGCGGTTCGCACGACCACGCTCGCCAGGGAGCCGCCATGACGAAGTGGTTCACCGCTCTGGCCGGCATCGCCCTCGTGCTGCTGTTGATCCTCACCTTGCCGCTGGCGACGGCTCCCGGGATCGTGCAGCTCCTCCCGGCGCCTGGCAGTACGGCCGCCCCCGGGCCGGTGACGATCGGTGCCGTACTGGTCGGCGCGCGCCCGTTACAGCGGGTGGAACTCCGGCTGAACGGCCACCCGGTGCAGCCGGCGGTGTTCGTGCGCGACCAGCGCACCTGGCTCGTTCGCTACGAGACTGAGCTGCCGCGAGGATCCTACACTGTGACGGTCACCGTCATCGACGACCGCGGTCACCGTCGCACCCATAGTTGGAGCTTTCTCGCGTCCGGCCCGCGCCAGCCGCCCGTGCTGGCGCTGGTCGAGCCAGAGTCAGACACCCGCTTCGCCAGCGGGCCAGTACCGGTCACCCTCCGCGTAGAAGCGCAAGGCGACCTCGACTCGGTGCTCCTGCTGGTCGATGGGCAACCGGTTCCACCGACGGTGACCCCCTCGTCGCCTCAAGGGGGAGAGTTCGTGGTGCGTGACTTCCAGGCGGTGGTCTGGCTCGAGGCGGGCGAGCACCGGGTGGAAGCCCGCGTCAGCGACGAGCACGGAGCCCGCTCGTCAGGTGAATGGACGTTTACCGTCGTCGCCAACGTGGGTGAGGCAAACGCCCGCTACTTCCCGGAGACCGGCCAAACGCTCCTCGGCGCGTTCAAGCAGTACTGGGAGTCGCGCAACGGAAGCTTCGTCTTCGGCCCGCCGATCAGCCCGGAGATCCGCCGGCGGGACGGCACGACGGTGCAGTACTGCCGGTACGCGCGCCTGGAGCTCCACCCCGATGGATCGATCACCCTGGGGCTGCTCGGCCTGGAGGCACTCGGCACCGTCCAACCTCCTGTCGAGGATCCGGGCCAGCCTGGGGTTCGCTTCTTCCCGGAGACCGGGCATACGCTCCGCGGCGACTTCCTGGACTTCTGGGAGCAGAACGGTGGGCTCGAGGCCTTCGGGTTCCCGATCAGCGAGCCGCAGCTCGAGAGCGGCTACCGCATCCAGTACTTCGAGCGCGCACGCTTCGAGCAGCGCCTGACGGCCCGCGCGGAGCCGCAGCCGGTCAGACTGGCGCCGCTCGGTGAGTTGATCTGGCAACGAGAGCACAAGGGAGCGGGATAGTTACTCTCCAGAGCTGGTGCGCTCCTTGACGGCAACGAGCACGCGCTCGACTACCTCGTCCACCGTATACCGGCCGGTATCGATAACGAGGTCGGCGTGCGCCCGCGCATCGGCCAGCCGCTCGAGTTCGACACAGTACAGCCACTCCGGCCAGTCGCTGCCGCGCCGCTCCCTGATCGTGCTCAGGCTCGCATCGAGGAAGACCACGAGATCCGGCTTCGGATGCCGCCAGAGGTCACGGACGATCGAGTGCTCCTGGCCGACCGCGACCGCATCGACTCCGCGCCTGCACAGGCGGTCAGCAATCGTCGTCTTGCCGGAACCACACGGGCCAACCAGGACAACGCGCACGCGTGCCTCGACACTGGTGATGGGACGAACTGACGCCTCAGCCGGGGCGAGTTCCCGCTCGTCGCCGACTCTCGTCCCGTCGTGCCGGTCAGCCGGACTCCGACGGACTGTCGGCCCGCGCGATCGGAGTCGGAATGGCCGGCTCGCTCTCGCGCGGAGCGCTCCGCCGGGCTCGATGCTCGACCAGCCGCAGGAGCCGCTCGGTATACGTCGGAGTCGTGGGATCGAAGTGCTGGCCGGCACGCTCGAGGTATGGGGAGCTGATACGGCGCAAGAAGGTGAACAAACCCTCCTCGGCGATGCTGTGCAACGCTCGACGGTAGTACTCGAAGACATGTGCGTCGCCGAGCCTGATCCCGGCGCGGGCCGCACCCAGCCCGATCAGTGTCGACACCTCGAGGAGCGAACGGCCTTCGTCGCGCGCTGCCGCCTGCAGGCTGGAAAAGATCGAGGCGAGTCCTTCGGGAGAGGGCAGATCCACAGCCTGGCTCCGGAGCGCCCGTAGCGAGGCCCGCAGCTCGCTCACGTTCAGCGGCGGGACATCCACCGCGTCGGCGAGCACGCCCGATGTCCCTTCCAGCCTCGAGAGCAGGTCTTCCACCGATGAAACATCGGTGCCCGGTCGCAGCAGCCCAGCCTGTTCCAGCTCCGCCACCAGCGCGCGCAGGTAAGCCTTCGATCCACCGATCGCATCGGCGACTCCGGCGAGCAGCCACAGCGGAGACCAGCCCGCTACGAGCACGCTGGCCAGCTCGACGACGTTCCCCGCCGCCTTGCGTACCGTCAGCTCTTCGACGGTCATCGGAGCGTTCGGGTACACACCGCGCACGTCACCCACGAGCTCGACCATGATCCGCAGCAAACGAGCCACCGTCGCCTCGTACAGCTTCGAGCGGCGGACGAAGTCCGGCAGCACCGTCTCGCTGAACTCGTAGGTCACGCCTCCGACCAGCGCCGCGCTGGCCCGGCCCGCTCGCTCCGGGAGCGAGGCGAGGTACCGAACGGGAATCTTCACCGGTCGTTCGAACTTCCGCCTTCCCGCCATCGCAGCGACTCTTTCACAGGCCACTTGCGCGAACGACCTCGAGCCCACGCGCCTCGAGTTCGGCGACGTACCGGTTAATTCCCACCAGATCAGCCGCGATGTGGCCCGCCACGATCAGATTGCCGCGGCCGTCCGCGCGCAGCCGCTCGACTTCCTCCGGCGCAATGTGGATGTAGACCACTGTCGATACACCATGATCGAAGTATGCCTTCGCCACTGCAGCGCCGCCATTCGTCCCAGCACCATGCACGACCGCTACTTTGCCCGCCGGCCGGTCGACCGCGCCGACCGGCACCATGACCTGCGTGGGAGCCTGGGCGAACTCAGGGAGTGTCAGGAGCGCGTCAATGACATCCTGCACCACCGGTTCCCGGCCGAGGCTGGCCGTGTGTCGCTCGATCGCCTCGACCATCAACCGCCGGCCGATCTCATCCAGCGGGAGATGGATATTGAGAAAGGGCATCCGCAGCAGCCGGGCAAACGACGGCGCGTGGTCGTAGTTTGCCGCCTGGGCGCGCAGGATCGCGCGCGACACCAGCGGCTTGATCGCATCGCGGGCCACCTCGCGCGGTACGCCGTGCTCGACCATCAGCTCGACGTGACGGGCAAGTACTTCCGGAAAACGGAGCGTCGCGCTGCCACCAGCCGGGTGATGAGCGATGACGCCGTCGCAGCCCAGCTCACGCGCAATCAGCAACTCCGCCGGCCCGATATCGATCCCGAACAGGACTCGCGCCAGCGCCTCCCCGGAGACGTACACTGCGCTGTCGGCCGGAAGCTGGCGCATCCCTGCCAGTTCGAGCGCGATGTGTATCAGCCCGTCCGTGCTGATCCCAGACACGAATCCCCCTCGCTCCGGAGCGCTCTACTGCCCTGGCCGGTTAGCCGTCGAGCAGCCGAGCCACAGCACCCCCGATCTCCATTCTCGCACAGTATCCCGTACCACCTCGATGACCATGCGCGCCAGCCAGCCGGAGAGCACGCGAGGCCAGCAACTATCGATCGGAGAACGCTGCCGGTTGCGACAGCGGCTTGCGCGCTTGGATCAACACCTTGTCGTCGCGAAAGCTGGCGACACGCCCCTGTGCGAGGTCGACGTCGAGGAAGCGGCACACTCCCTCCTGGCTCAGCAACCACTGCGCGAGCGCATCCCTCGCCGCCTCGGTCATCCCCGAGCGAACCGTCCAGTCTTCCCACTCGTGGCGACGGTAGATCACCTCGAGGCGCTGGATCTGAAGTCCTGCCCGGGACAGGAAGCCACACCACTCAGCCAGCGTGTAGGAGCGCACGTGGCTGGGGTCGCGGCGCCGTTCGAGCTCGTTGACCAACAGGTCGAGCTCGCGGTCGGCTGGGGCTAGGCTGTCGAGCAACAGGAGACGCCCGCCCGGTTCGAGGACACGCGCCACCTCTCGGACGAACGCTTCCGGTTCGGCGAAGTGGTGCGGGGCAATCCGGCACGTCACCAGGCCGACACAGCCATCGGCCAGCGGCAATGCCTCGGCGTCGGCCGCGAGCAAGCCGGCCGGTACGACGCCGCGATCGGCCGCGGCGCGGCGCGCGGCCTGGAGCATCCTCGTGGTCAGGTCGAGCAGGATGACCCGAGCACCCTGCCGAGCCAGCGCCAGTCCGGTATGGCCGCCACCAGTCGCGACATCGAGCGCCAGCTCACCAGGCCGCACCGCGGCCCACTCTACCAACCGCCTCAGGTCGTGCCCCGCCGCGTGCGACCGGCTACGCACATATGCCTCGGCCGCCGCGCCGAACTGCTCTCGCACCCGGTGCTTGATCTCGGTGCCGTCACTCATCGTCCCTGCTCCACCTGACTCCGCACCGTCGATTATCGTCGGTGGACGTCGTCGCGCCAAACCGTGCGCAGCCGCCTGAGCGCGCTCGAGCCGAGCTGGCCGAGGACACCGGCTGGTGTGGTACACCTGAGCGGGTTATAGGGAGCGGTGTAGGGCGCTCAGGGAGGCGCAGCGTGTTCCGTTGGATCGGGAGGCAATCGTTCCGGCACCGGTGGATCGTCATCGCGGCCTGGATCGTCTTCTTCCTGGTCACGCTTCCCTTCCTACCCCGCGTCTCGAGCGCACTCGAAGTCGGTGGCTTCTCCAGCCCGCACACCGAAGCGGCCCGCGCCCGGGCGCTGCTCGAGCAGGAGATCCCCGAGTACAGCCCTGCCACATTGATCGTCCTCTTCAGCCATCCTCGTCTCAAGCCAACCGACCCCGCGTTCATCGAGCAGGCGCACCGTGCCCTCAGCCAGCTCACGAGCATCCCCGAGATCGGGAGCATCTCCTGGTTCGACCAGAACCCGAGCCAGATCGCGCCCGACGGGTCGCTGGCCTACGCGCTCGTGCGGATCAACCTTCCCCCAGAAGAGTCCCAACGGCTGAAGGACGATATCGAGCGGTCGATCGTCCCCACCGAGCTTGAGGTCAGGCTGGCAGGCTCCCCAGTCTTCTACGCCGACCTGGAGACCGTGACCGAGCGCGACCTGCGGCGAGCCGAGCTGATCGCCTTCCCCTTCGCCTTGGCCGCTCTGGTTTTCGTTTTCGGCAGTCTGGTCGCCGCTGGCGTCCCGCTCGCGGTCGGCGGGGTCAGCGTGGCCATCGTGCTGGCGCTGGTCTACGCCATTACTCGCGTGACCGAGCTCTCCATCTTCACGCTCAACGTCGCCACCCTGCTCGGGTTGGGGCTGGCCATCGACTACTCGCTCTTCATCGTCAGCCGGTTCCGCGAGGAACTCGAGCGCGGCACCGTGGCGCGCGCTGTCGAGGTCACCACCGCCACCGCTGGCCGGGCGGTCTTCTTCTCCGGGCTGACGGTGCTCATCGGGTTGAGCGGGCTGGCATTCTTCGAGTTCCTGTTCATGCGCTCGGTCGGGATCGCTGGCGTGCTGGTCGTCCTGGTCGCGGTCTCGGCCGCGCTGACGCTCCTGCCAGCTCTCCTGGGCAGCCTCGGCCACCGGATCAACGCGCTGACGGTGCACCGGCGCGCGGCCGAGACCGGCGCCTTCTGGGTACGAGTCTCCAATGTGGTCATGACGCACCCGTGGCGGGTCGCGATCCCGGTGGTCGTGCTCCTCTTGACCCTCGGAGCACCGTTCCTGCACGTCCGGTTGAGCTCGCCCGATGCGACGATCCTTCCGACCACGACGCCCTCGCGCCAGGCGTTCGAGCGCTTCCGCGCTGCCTTCGGCGACGGTGCGCTCTCGCCCATCATCGTGGCCGTGCAGAGCGAGCGCCCGGTGAACGACCCGCAGACGATCGCTGCCCTCTACGACCTGACCCGACGGATCGCGGCCGACCCGCGCGTCGCGAGCATCTCCAGTATCGTCACCATCGACCCACGGATCTCGCTGGGCCAGTACCAGCTCCTCTATACTGAGCCGTCGCTCATCCACGACCCGGTGATCGCCAGTGCCTACCGGCAACTCGCAGGCCAGCACGTCGCGGCTATCTACGTGTACACCGACGCTCTCCCAGCGAGTGACCAGGCGAAGGCACTGCTCCAGACCATCCGGGCGATGGATCCCGGGCCAGGATTGCGCATGCTGGTGGACGGCGGCACTGCGGAGATCGTCGACGTGGTCGACCTGATGTACAGCGAGTTCCCCTACGCCGCGCTGACCGTGGTCGTCGCGACCTACGTCGTGCTCTTCTTCCTGCTCCGCTCCGTGCTCCTGCCGCTCAAGGCAGTCATCCTCAACGCGCTGAGCCTGACAGCGAGCTACGGGGCACTCGTCTTCGTCTTTCAGGACGGCCATTTGAGCAGCCTGCTCCGCTTCCGGCCGCTCGGGTTCATCGAAGCCTCGCTGCCGATCGTCATGTTCTGCCTGCTGTTCGGCCTGAGCATGGACTACGAGGTCTTCCTCCTCAGTCGCGTCCGCGAGGCCTGGGATCAGACCGGCGATAACCGGCAAGCCGTGGCCAGCGGCTTGGCTCGTAGCGGCCGGATCATCACCGGAGCCGCGCTCATCCTCGTGGTCGTCGCCACCGCCTTCGTCAGCGCTGACGTCGTCCTGATCAAGGCGCTCGGTCTCGGAATCGGGCTGGCAATCGCGCTCGACGCCAGCGTCGTCCGCGTGCTGCTCGTACCGGCCACCATGCGGCTGCTGGGAGACTGGAACTGGTGGGTGCCACCAGTGATGCTCCGGCTCCTCCCCGAGCGGGGCTGGGAACACTAGGTATGCGGCGTCTCTTGCTCATGAACCTGTGCGTCACGCTGCTGGTGGCCGCGTGCGGTGCCGACCGCGCTGGCACACCGAGCGCCACGCCACAGCCAGTAGCCTCCCCTGCCGAGCGCCCAGCCAGCCTGTTCCTCACGCCGGTGCCAGCGCCCCAGCCGATACGTTTCCCGCGCGACCACGGCCCGCACGACGTCCTGACCGAGTGGTGGTACTACACCGGTCACCTCGTGGACGCGAGCGGCAGGCGCTTCGGCTTCGAGTTCGTGGTCTTCCAGGGGCAACGGTTCGGCTATCCCACCGCGTACGCTGCCCATTTCGCGATCACCGACCTCCAGCGCCAGGCATTCCGCTGGGCCGAGCGAACGGCCATCGGGCCAAGGCCGGGACACGAGCCTCCCGTCGTCTTACGCGTGGCCGAATGGCAACTCGAACTCGGGACGGGCGAAGACCGGATCCAGGCAACGATGCCCGGGTACGCGATCACCCTCAACCTGCGCGACACCAAGCCACCGGTGCTCCACGACGAGGACGGCTACTTCGCCTGGGCTCCGGAGACCGGCTCGTACTACTATTCGCGTACCCGGCTGGAAGCGACCGGCACCCTGAGCGTCGAGGGGCAGTCACTGGCCGTCACCGGACAGGCCTGGATGGATCACCAGTGGGGCAACTTCCTCCTGGCCGGCCGCGGCGGCTGGAACTGGTTCGCGATCCAGCTCGACGATGGCCGCGAGCTGATGCTCTGGAACACGCACGACGGCGCGGGGCATGTCGTCTTCGGGAGCGGCACGCTCGTCCAGCCCGACGGCTCACCGGTCTACCTGCGCGGCGACGACTTCGCTATCGCCGCGACCGGCCAGTGGACAAGCCCGCACACCGGTGCGACGTACCCTTCCGGGTGGATCGTGGAACTCCCAGCCGAGCGCCTCAGGCTGACGGTCAGCCCGCTCCTTCTCGACCAGGAGCTCCAGGCGGTCGCATCGACCGGCGTGATTTATTGGGAAGGCGCGGTCGAGGTACATGGCCTCGACGACGGCCGGCCGGTAGCCGGCCTCGGCTACGTGGAGTTGACCGGCTACGCGTCCGGCTCCGGAGGCGAGCACGTGGCTACCCATCTGCCACCTCCTCCGCGTCCCTCGTGAGCGTGTACCCTGCTCCGCCCTGGAGACCCACGGCGACTTGACATCGCTGGCGCGATTGACTAACCTTCTGTTTGACTACAGCTCGTACCGATGGTCGCCGCACTGGTTTGGGCCTCGTGGTTGCTGCCGGGTAAGCATACTCCTCCCCTCCTCACAGCCCTGGCCCCGTCGGCTCATTGCCGGCGGGGCCTTTTTTGGCGCGCGACTCGCTCCGGCGAGGCGCAACGCGAGGGCCGTCATGCCTTGCCTGCGGGAGTCGGCACTCGGGCATGACCGGCGGCTGGTGTGCCCGCTTCAGACGATGGTACAGTTCCGCGTTGTGCTTCGGGCAGCAGGGCAGGGAGACACCGCATGGTCGAGCGGATCCGGATCTCTTCAGGCACGGTCTGGGAAGGGCGAGTCGGCTATTCGCGCGCGGTGCGCGTCGGCGACTTGGTGTTCGTCTCCGGCACCACCGCCACCGACGACCAGGACAATGTCGTCGGCCGGGGAGACCCGGAGGCGCAGGCCCGCTTCATCCTCGAGAAGATCAAGCGGGCGCTCGAAGCTGCCGGAGCCTCGCTGTCCGACGTGGTGCGCACGCGCGTCTACGTCACCAACGCCGATGATTGGGAAGCGGTGGGTCGTGCCCACGCCGCCTACTTCAGCGAGATCCGACCGGCCAACACGCTCATCGAGGTCAGCCGGCTGGTGGGCCCGGACTATCTGGTCGAGATCGAGGCCGACGCGGTGATCGGTAGCAGAGCGAGCAGATGAGGTTCAGCATCCGGCTGAACAACGACCTACCGCTCCGCGAGTACGCGCGGCTGGCGCGTGCCGCCGATGCCGCCGGATTCCATCAGATTTGGGTCAGCCACGACCTGTTCCTGCGCAGCGCGCCGGTGCTCCTGACGACCATGCTTCAGGTCACGGAGCGGATCGCCGTCGGCAGCGGCGTGCTCAACCCCTACACGCTGCACCCGGCCGAGATCGCCATGCTGGCAGCGACGCTGGACGAGCTGGGCGGCGGCCGCTTCCTGCTCGGTCTTTCTGCTGGAGCCGGCAACTTCCTCGAGTGGATCGGTATCCGCCAGGAGCGGCCGCTGGCCGCGACCCGGCGTGCCATCCACACGATCCGGGCCGCGCTCGCCGGAGAGCCCATCCCCGGCTGGGGGCCGGAGGCGTACCTGCGCTTCCCAGCTCACCCGGTGCCGATCTACCTGGGCGCCATGAGCCCGGGGATGCTGCGGCTCGCTGGCGAGCTGGCCGACGGCGCCCTACCCCTGCTCTTTCCGCCAGAGCACTTCGCGACCGTCGCCCCGCTGGTCGCCGAGGGGGCGGCTCGCGCCGGCCGCTCGCTCGACGACATCGACCTGGCCGCCTGTGTCTGGTGCTCGATCGCGGACGACCGCGAGCGAGCCGAGGCTGTGCTGCGCGACAAGATCGCCTACTACGGGAGCGCGCTCAGCCCGCTGATCCTCGAGCGCCTGGGACTGGCGCGGGAGGACTTCCAGCCGATCGAGCGGGCCTTGCTCATCGAGCGCGATCCAGACAAGGCCAGGCGGCTGGTCAGCGAGCCGATGCTCCGGATCGGACTGGTCGGCACCCCGAAGGAGATCCTCCCGCGGCTAGAGCGCCTGGTGGAGATGGGCGCCCGGCACCTGAGCTTCGGCCCGCCCCTCGGGCCGGATCCGGTCGCCGCCATCGAGCTGCTCGGCCGCGAGGTGCTACCCTACTTCGGCAATCGCTAGACGCCGATCGCCATCGCCGGATAGTACGGGTTGGCACCGCCGCGCAGCGTGCCGTCCGCCTCGACCAGGATACCCACCGGACTGGCGAAGGGGACGTTCCCCACGTCCTCCACGACCACCTGCAGCCGGTGACCGCGCGCCCGCAGCCCCTCGACGACCGCGGGTTCGATCCGGCTACTGACTTGAACCGGATGCAGGCTACAGTCCACTCGCGGGGCGGTGATGGCCGCCTGGATTCCCATGCCGTGGTCGACTACGTTGGAGATGATCTGGGCCAGCGCATTGATGATCTTCCGCCCGCCCATCGCGCCCAGCGAGAGGTAGACCTGCTCCTCCTTGAAGACGAGCGCGGGCGACATGTTGGCCAGCGGCCGCTTGCCCGGCTCGATCGAGTTAGCGCGGCCCGGCTCGGGGTCGAACCACATCATCCCGTTGTTCATCAGGATGCCGGTGCCGGGCGCCACCACCCGCGAGCCCCAGGCCGAAAGCAAGGTCTGGGTCAGCGAGACGGCGTTGCCCCAGCGGTCGACGACCGAGAGGTGCGTGGTCGAGCCAGCGCCGTAATTCGGCATCGAGCGGGCGTAGCGCTGGCGGACTCCCAATCGCTCCGGGGCACCCGGCTCGACGGTCAGCCGGGCCTGCTCGCCGATGCGCGAGGCCTGCTCGCGCGCGTAGGCCGGATCGATCAACGCAGCCACCGGAACGTCGGCGAAGGCGGGGTCAGCCAGGTAGGCGAAGCGGTCGACGAAGGCCTGGCGGAATGCCTCGATCAGGCGATGGAGCGTCTCGCCGGTGTTGTGGCCGCTCGCCCGCAGGTCGAAGCACTCCATCAGGTTGAGACATTCGAGCAGCGTGGGGCCGCCGGACGGCGCCGGAGCCGTCGCGACCCGGTAGCCGCGGTAGTGCCCCCAGAGCGGCTCGGCGACGCGCACCTCGTAGGAGCGCAAGTCGTCTTCGGTCAGGATCGCGCCCAAGCCGCGCAGGCCCTCGACCAGCGTCCGGCCTAGCTCGCCCCGGTAGAAGACATCGGGGCCCTGCTCGGCGATCGCCTCCAGCGAGCGGGCCAGGTCGGCTTGGACGAGCAGGGTCTGCTCCAGCCCGGTCAACACCGGCCAGGGCAGGCCATCGCGGGTAAAAATCGCCCGCGTCGAAGGGTAGCGGTTGAGTAGCTCGAGATCCTGAGCGATCTCGAAGCTGGTGTGCCAACTCACCGGGAAGCCCTGGCGGGCGTAGCGGATCGCTGGCTGCATCAACTCGCGCAGCGGCATGGTGCCGTAGCGCTCGGCGGCCAGCGCCAGCCCGGCGACCGTGCCCGGCACCGCGATCGAGAGCGGGCCATGGATGTTGGCGTCGTCACGCACGGCGCGCCAGCCGAACATGCTCGGGCTGGTCGCATCCAGCACTTCGTACATGTCCTGGCGCGCGGCGCGGGGGGCCGTCATCGCGAAGTCGATGGCCACGGTCTGGCGGCGGTCAGCCAGGTAGACCAGCATCAGTCCACCGCCGCCGATCCCGTTCATGAACGGCTCGACGACGCCGACCGTGAACGCGGTCGCGACGGCAGCGTCGACGGCGTTGCCGCCCGCCTCCAGCACCTGCGCGCCGACCTCGGCGGCCAGCTCGTGCTTCGCGGCGACCATCCCGCGCTCGCCGATGGCCTCCGTACGGTCGAGCACCCATGCAGTCCGTCGCATGGTGTCCTCCCTCCCATGCCCCCTTCAGGCCGCCGCTGGCCCGAGCTTGAAGAGGCGCCGGGCGTTGCCACTCAGGATCTTCTCCCTGGTCGCTGGCTCCACCGGAAGCTCCTCGATCACCCGGACAGCTTTGAACAGGTCGCCGACCTGGTGGGGATGATCGCTGCCCAGCAGCAGCCGGTCTTCACCAGCGAAGGCCAGCCCCAGCTTCAGACAGTCCGGGTCGAAGAGCACCGTATCGAGGTACATCTCGCGGAAGTACTCCATCGGCGTGCGCCGGAGCCTCCCCTTCAGCTCGGGGTAGACGGCATAGCCACGCTGCACCCGCTCAGCCAGGTACGGGAGCACCCCACCGAGGTGAGTCTGGATCAGCGTCAGGCCAGGGAAGCGGTCGAGCACACCGCCGAGCACCATCCGCACCGCCACCATGGTGGTGTCGTAGGCGAAGCCGAGCAATGCCACCAAGCGGTACTCGCTCAAGTACTCGGCGAAGGCCGGCGCCGTCGGGTGGACGACGATCGGCGCGCCTAGCGCCTCGGCTGCCTCGTAGATCGGCCAGAACTTGGGGAGATCGACCGGCTCGCCGTTGACGTTCGAGAAGATCATGGCGCCGACGAGCCCGAGCTGGCGCACCGCCCGCTCCAGCTCCTTCGCCGCCTCGTCCGGCGCCTGCAGCGGGAGCGTGGCGAAGAACCGGAAGCGATCCGGGTACCGGCGCTGCAGGTCGGCATACTCGTCGTTGACGAGCCGCGACAGGGAAACGCCACGCTCCGGGCGCTCGACGTGTACCCCCGGCGTGGTCAGCGACATCACCGAGAGGTCGATCCCGGCTGCCGCCATGTCGGCCAGTCGTGCCTCGATCGAGTGGTGCGCGGGAGCCAGCACATTGTAGTCACCGGCGTAGTGGAGCACGAGCTGGCCTGTGTCGTCGACACCGACCGTTGCGTGGTCGCTGTGGCGCTGGATCTCCGCCAGGTACCCCGAGGGGTAGAAATGCGTGTGCACGTCGATGCGCACTGTTGCCTTCGCTCCTCCCTGCATAGCCTGCGGCCCGACGCCGGGCGTAGCCTAGCACGAACGGGCGAGGCACGGAAGCGACGAGCGGAGAAGCACCGGGCTCACGTCACTGCCCGGCCTCTAGCAGGCGGATGCCGAGCAGGGCCGCCCCGGCCCGCGCCCGCTCGAGCGAGTCGGCCGCAACCACCCCAAACGACCCGTCTGGCAACCGGTAGATCTCTCCAACTCTCGTGAATCCGGCCTTGAGAATGCCGCGAGCCGAAGCGACATTGGGGGTATCATGGCCGATCCAGAACCGGTCGGCTTCTCCCTCTCGCTTCAGGATAGCCCGCAACAGGCGCGGGTAGATGCCTCGGCCGCGCCAGCGCGGCAGCGTGACGAAGTCCCCCAGGTAGCGGGTCCCTCGCGGCACCGAGAAGGAGATGCCCAGTGCGCCGATGGACGCAGCCCTGGTGGCCACCCAGCCGTACGCGACCGGCGCGCCGTCCAGCCGCGCCAGGTAAGGCCGGTGCCCAGCATCGAGGCGAGCCTGCACCTCACTTACAGGGAGGCCGCTCAGCTCGGCGAGCAGGTCGAGCTCGCGCGCGAGCTCGATCGCGAGGCCGGGTAGCACAGGGAGCGTGGGGAGCGGGTCGCCTCGCCACCAGGTGTAGAGCGGCCCGGCTGGCTCTCCCGCCGAGGAGAGCCGCGCTTCTTGAGGGGGAGGCTGGCTCATCTGGTCTCCGTCGCGCTCCCAGCGGGGGCCGGCCGCAGGACACCAGGCGCATGCCCCTGCTCCCGGAGCGCCGGATGGTCGGCATAGACGCCGCGGTACTGCGGCGGCAGCAGCCGGGCGATCGCCAGCATGATCTCTTCCGCCACCTCGTCCAGATCCCGGCGTTGCCCGGCTTCGTCTCGCGTCGCGATCAGGAAGGGCTGGCCTATGCGCACCGTGACACGCGGCCAACCCCGGCCACGCACCCGGCCCTTGTAACCGTTGAACGGCAGTACCTCCGTGCCCCAGATCGCGGTCGGGATGACTGGAACACCGGCTCGCAGCGCCAGCAGCGCGACACCAGGGTGCGGTGCGGTGAGGCCGCCGGTGATGCTCCGCGTCCCTTCCGGGAAGATGCCGACCAGCATGCCTTCCGATAGAAGTTTCTCGGCGTGGCGCAGCGCTGACCGGTCAGGCTTGCCGCGATCCACCGGGAAGGCGCCGGACTGGCGGACGAACCAGCGGATCACCGGGACGCTGAAGAGTTCTTTCTTCGCCATGAAGAGCACCGGCCGGGTATAGGCGGCGATGATCAACACCGGGTCGGCGTTGTGGAGGTGGTTGGCCACGACGAGCGCCGGCCCGACCGGCGGCACGTGCTCGAGCCCTTCGATGCGGAAACGGATCAGCAGTCGCAGGGCGGGCACGACGAACAGGCGCGCGGTCTTGAAGATGAGCGTCTTCAGCCGGCGCCTGGGCGAGAGTCGCCAGGCTTCAGGGATGCCGGACATGTCGCGCACAGCCGCACCGCTCCTCGATCAGCCTGAGCACCAGCTCGACGACCTCCTCGACGCTCCGCCCATCGGTATCGATCACCACCGCGTCTTCTGCCGGGCGCATCGGTGCCACCGCGCGCTCCCGATCGCGCCGGTCGCGCTCGGCCAGCTCGGCTTTGACCTCCTCCAGCGAGGCCATGACGCCGCGAGCGGCCAGGTCGCGCTGTCGTCTCCGGGCACGCTCCTCCAAGCTTGCGTCGAGCCAGACTTTCACCGGCGCATCGGGCATGACCACTGTCCCGATATCGCGCCCCGCCATCACGACTCGCCCCGATCGCCCGATCTCGCGCTGCAGCTCGAGCAGCGCCGAGCGCACCTCGCGATAGGCAGCGACCTGCGACGCCGCACGGTCGATCTCCGGCGTCCGGATAGCCCAGGTGACATCGCGATCGTCCAGCCAGACATCGTACAGCCGGCCATCCTGCTTCGACGGCGGCGACACCCGGATCCGCAGCTCACGCGCCAGCTTCGCGAGCGTCGCCTCATCGTCGAGCGCGACGCCGTTCTCCAGCGCAATGAGTGCGAGGGCGCGATAGACGATTCCGGTGTCGAAGTACAACCCACCGATCCGGCGGGCTACCTCAGCCGCGACGGTGCTCTTCCCGGCCCCGCCCGGCCCGTCGATCGCGACGACGATCGGGGCGTCGCGACACTCCTCTAGCCCCACGCTCCACTCCACCGAAGTCGCGCCTGGCCCCTGCACCTGGCCGCCTGCCGCCAGCACGTCTTCCCGACGCACCGGAACCGCCCTGTTGCGGCGGCCTCAGGCCGACGGCGCGAAAGAGGGCCTCCAACTCACCAGGCGTCAAGTCGCGCCAGGCCCCAGGCGGCATCCCGTCCAGTCGCAGCGGGCCGATCCGGATCCGCACCAGCCGCAGCACAGGATACCCTACGCGCTCGAACATCCGCCGAACGATCCGGTTCCGCCCCTCGTGGATCACCACCCGAAAGACCGTACCCGCTTCCTCAGTGCGGATCGGCTCGATCGAGCGCACGGCCACCGGGCGCCCATCGACGGTCACCCCCCGCCGGAGCTGCTCGACCACACTCGGCGGCGGGAAACCGTCGACCAGCACCTCGTACTCCTTCTCCAGCTCGTAGCGAGGGTGGGTGATGCGATAGATCAGGTCGCCATCGTTACTGAGCAGGAGCAGCCCCGAGCTGTCGCGGTCGAGGCGGCCGACCGGCACCACCCGCTCCGGCACGCCAACGAGTTCGAGTACCGTTCGCCGGCCGCGCTCGTCGCTCGTCGTCGTTATGTAACCGACCGGCTTGTGCAGGACGATGTAGCGCCGTCGCTGCGGCCGCAGCGGCCGGCCATCGACTCGGATATCCTGCCGCTCGGGATCGACGCGCACGCCCATGTCACGGACAACCGTCCCGTCGACCGAGACGCGGCCCGCTCGAATCAGCTCTTCCGCTTTGCGGCGCGACGCTACGCCATGCTCGGCGAGGACGCGCTGCAGCCGCCGCTCCACCGCGTGCGCTCCTGTTGCCTCATCCCACGCGGCCCTCAAGACGTCGGCGCAAACCGATCCGCCGCGTACAGGGGCAGCCGGAGGACTTCGTGACCTCTCACCAGCAATACTACTGTACCTCGTTGCTGCCGCGCAGTCTTGGCCTGCTCCGCGCTTTCTTCCAACCTCACCTCCAGCGCCGCGGCATCCTCGGTGCTCAGGAGCAGGGTTCGGCTCGTCGCTAGCGCCAGGCCCCGCTCGCGCAGGGCAACGTCGAGCGGCTCGTATCCTCCATCGGGCGCCACTCGCAGCCAGGTAAAGTGCCGGTCGAGCCAGTCGAGCAACGCCTGCGTATCGGCATAGCGATCTTGGCTCCCGAGCACCACGGTGACGACGCGCGCGTCACCCCGCCAGACTGCGGCGACGAGGCACTGCCCGGCCGCTGGGGTGGTTCCGGTCTTGACCCCATGCACGCCTGGGAGCGCAAGCATCTGGTTCGTGCTGTAGACGGTGATCTCCCGGGCGTTGAGCCCCTCGACAGGCACGGTAGCGAGCGGCAGCGAGACGATCCGCTCCAGTGCTGGCACCTGGAACAGCGCTTCGGTCGCGATCGCCAGATCGCGTGCCGTCACCACCTGCCCTGGCATATCGCGACCATCGGCGGCGACGAACCAGGAATTGCGCATGCCCAGCTCCCGCGCCAGCCGGTTCATCTCGGCGACGAAGCGCTGCCGTGCCGCGGCCTCGGTCGGCGCTCCCAACCGCTGCCCGGTAGCTCTGGCCAGCGCGTTGGCCGCGTCGCCAGCCGACGCGACGAGCAGTCCGGTGAGCAGCCCCTCGACGGAGAGCCGATCCCCAGGTACCAGGCCCATGTTGGCATAGACCGTGGAATCCACGAGGTCGCTAGCCTCGACCTCGACCACCTCGTCGAGGTCGAGCGTGCGCTCGACGACCAGCGCGGTGACGATCTTGGTCGTGCTGGCCGGCGGGAGCGGGTCGTCCGCGTGATCTGCGTAGAGGAGCGCCTCGTTCGTCAGGTCAACGGCGAGCGCTGCTTTCGCCGTCAAGCGAGGTGGTTCAGGCACCGAGGCGAACGGGCGCCACGAGCGCCCGTCAGGGCGCTGCGGTGCTGTCCGATGCAGCGCGCTGGCCGGTGGTACGATGTCTGATGTGGACAGCGCGAGAGCGGGTGACCGCGCGAAGGGAAAACCCAGCGGCTCCACGACCTCAGCCGCCGCGCTCCCGGTTCTCGGCCAGCCTGGCGAGAGCGCCGCGCAGAGCGCCACGAGAACCAGCGCAAGTGAGAGCAGGCGTTTCCCTGCTGTGGGCCGTCGATCCATGTCTCGCCGCTGGCCGCCGTCCACGATCATGGTGTACCCTGCACCTGCTGGCGCCCCGACGCGATTGTACTGGCCGGGGGAAACGGCGGTCGGGTGGGATACACCGGGAAAGGATAGGCGAGCAGTGAGGCGCATCGCCGCTGAACGCGAGCTGGTTCGCCGGGTGGTACGCGAGCTCTCAGGCTACCGGCCCGTCGAGAGCCTGGAGTCGGTCGCGCGCGAAACCGGCCTTCCACTGGATTCCCTGATCAAGCTCGACGCCAACGAGAACCCCTACGGCCCCTCGCCGCGCGTGCTCGACGTCCTGACCCGCCCTGACCACTACCACCTGTACCCCGATGCCGCGCAGGAAGCGGCACGCCGGGCACTCTCAGCCTACACCGGCGTCGAGGTGGGCCAGATCATCGTCGGCAACGGCTCTGACGAGTTGATCGACCTGCTCCTGCTGGCGACGATCGAGCCCGGCGACGAGGTGATCGTCCCGGTGCCGACGTTCGGGGTCTATCTGGCCCGGCCGCCGCTCTTCGGCGCCACAGTGCGTGCCGTGCCGCGTCTCGACGACTTCGAGCTGGACGTCGCCCAGATCGAGGCGGCGATCAGCGAGCGGACGAAGCTGGTGTTCCTCGCCTCGCCCAACAACCCCACCGGCAAGCTGGTGACCTCCCAGCAACTTGTGCGCCTGCTCCGCACCGGCGTGCTGGTCGTGCTGGACGAGGCGTACTACGAGTTCGCCGGCCGAACCCTTTTGCCACTGGGCCGGGAATTCGAGAACCTTGTGGTGCTGCGTACCTTCAGCAAGTGGGCCGGACTCGCCGGGCTCCGCATCGGCTACGGGATCTTCCCGCCTGTACTCGCGGAGGCGCTCTGGCGGGTCAAGCCCCCGTTCAACGTGAACGTCCTCGCTCTGCGCGCCATCGAGGCAGCGCTTGCCGATCTTTCAGTCCAAATGCAGAAGGTCATCCGGATCCGCCTCGAGCGAGGGCGGCTCTTCCGCGGCCTGCGGCGTCTCGACTTCTTGCGGCCATACCCGTCGCGCGGCAACTTTATCCTCGTCCACGTGACCCGCGGCGACGCCCACGACGTGCATCGCCGCTTGCTCGCGCGGGGCATCCTCGTCCGCAAGTACGACGACCCGTTGTTACGCCCGTACCTGCGCATCACCGTGGGGCTACCCGAACACACCGACCGGCTCCTCCAGGCTCTGCGCGAGATCGCGGCCGAGGTCGCATCATGAGCGCACCGCGGCAGGCCAGGATCGAGCGGACGACTGGCGAGACCTCGGTAGTGGTCTCGCTGGTGCTCGACGGCTCGGGCCAGGCCGACATCACGACCGGCATCGGCGCGCTCGACCACGCGCTGGCCCTCTTCGCCCGCCACGGGCTCTTCGACCTGACTGTCCAGGCACAGGGAGACCTGCACATCGACCCACACCACACCACGGAGGACGTGGCGATCTGCCTCGGGCAGGCGCTCCGCGAGGCGCTCGGCGACCGGCGAGGCATCCAACGTATGGGCGATGCCGCCGTCACGATGGACGAGGCACTGGCGCACGTGGCGGTCGACCTCGGTGGCAGAGGCTACTACGTCCAGCGAGAGCCGTTCCTGCCGCAGCCGTTCGGCCAGCTCGACACCGACCTGGTGCGTCACTTCTTGGAGACCGTCGCCCACGAGGCCAGGATGAACCTCCACCTGGTGACGCTGTACGGTAGCAACTCGCACCACCAGGTCGAGGCCGTCTTCAAGGCGCTCGGCCGCGCCCTCGACGCGGCGACCCAGCTCGACCCTCGTCGTGGCCAGCAGTTACCCACCACCAAGGGCTACATCGAGACGGGCTGACATCGACCTCCGACCCGGGAGAGACCGTCCGGGCCAAGCAGGAGCGACAGCGGGGTACTGCCTCGAGCTCCACCTGGCGGGCGTGTAGAACCGCTCTATCCCAGGCCGAGTACCCGCCGTTGGACGATCATGAGCTCGCTGATCCCTCGCTCGGCCAGCTCAAGCAACTCGTCGAGGTGACTTCGCCCGAACGGTGTGGTCTCAGCGGTTCCCTGGATCTCGATGAACTCGCCCCGGTCGGTCATCACGACGTTCAAGTCGACGTCCGCCACGCTGTCTTCCTCGTACTGGAGGTCGAGCCTCGCTTCCCCGGCAACGAGCCCCACACTCGCGGCCGCCACCTGACGGACGATGGGCAAGCGCGGCAGAACGCCCGCCGAGACCAGCCCCTGCAGGGCTTGATACAGCGCCACCCAGCCGCCGGTTACCGCCGCTGTGCGGGTGCCGCCGTCGGCCCGGAGCACGTCGCAGTCGATGATGATCGTCCGCTCCCCCAGCGCGTCGAGGTCGACCGCCGCACGGAGCGAGCGGCCGATCAGGCGCTGGATCTCCGCCGTTCGCCCGCCGGGGCCGGAGCGCTCTCGCGGGATGCGCTCCCGACTGCTGCGCGGGAGCATGCCGTACTCCGCTGTCACCCATCCCCGCCCGCTCCCGAGCAGGAAGTTCGGGACGCGCTGCTCCACCGTGGCCGCGCAGAGCACATGGGTATGGCCGAGCGCGATGAATGCCGATCCTTCGGCATACGGCAGATACCCCGGGATGATCTCGACCGGGCGCAGCTCATCGTTGCGGCGGTTGTTCGGACGCCTCTTCACGGAGATCTCGGTCATGCCGCTCCTCTCGTGCCTGCGCGCGACGCCGCGCGATCGCTTCGAGCCGCTGGGCCAGCTCGCGCTCGAATCCGCGACCGCTCGGGCGGTAGTATCGCCGGCCGGCAAGTCGCTCGGGGAGATACTGCTGGGTACCGATGGCCCCTGGCTCGTCGTGGGCGTAGCGGTAGCCGCGTCCGTAACCGAGCTCGCGCATCAGCCTCGTCGGCGCGTTGCGCAGGTGCAAGGGCACCGGGTCGTTGCGCGTCTCGGCCACGTCGCGCTGGGCGGCGCCGTAGGCCTGGTAGAGCGCGTTACTCTTCGGCGCCAGCGCCAGATAGACGGCCGCCTCGGCGAGCGCCAGTGCTCCTTCCGGCATGCCGATGAAGTGGACAGCCTGCTGGGCCGCCATCGCCACCACCAGCGCCTGCGGGTCGGCTAGGCCGATATCCTCCGAGGCGGCCCGTACCAGCCGCCGAGCGACATAGAGCGGGTCGTCGCCTCGCTCGAGCATCCGCGCCAGCCAGTAGAGCGCGGCGTCGGGATCCGAGCCGCGGATCGACTTGTGCAGCGCCGAGATGGTGTCGTAGTGCGCGTCGCCGACCCGGTCGTAGACCGCCATCCGCTGCATGGCGGCCTCGCGGACGAGCTGCTCGGTGATCACGCCGTCGTGCGCGCCGACCGCTGCCAGCTCCAGCGTGTTCAGGGCGAAGCGCGCGTCGCCGTTCGCCAGGTTCACCAGGAGATCGAGCGCCGCTGGTTCGATCGTCAGCCCTTGCCCGCCGAGCCCGCGCTCGGCGTCCTCCAGTGCCCGCTCGACGATCGATCGGATGGCCTCGTCGCCCAGCGCCTCCAGCACGACCACGCGCGAGCGGGAGAGCAACGGCGAGTTCACCTCGAAGTAGGGGTTCTCGGTGGTGGCGCCGATCAGGATGATCGTGCCGTCTTCGACGTAGGGCAGGATCGCGTCCTGCTGGGCTCGGTTGAAGCGGTGGATCTCGTCGATGAAGAGGATGGTACGCTGCCCGTGCATGCCCAGCCGCTCGGCCGCCTGCTGCACCTCCCGCCGGAGGTCGGCCACCCCGGCGGTGACCGCCGAGAGCTGCACGAAGTGGGCTCGCGTGACGCTGGCGATGATCCGGGCGAGCGTCGTCTTGCCGCTGCCCGGCGGTCCCCAGAGGATCAGCGAGCTAAGCTGATCCTGCTCGATCGCCCGTCGGAGCAACGTACCGGGCCCCACTACTCGCTCCTGCCCGAGCAGCTCGTCGAGCGTGCGGGGGCGCATCCGGTCGGCCAGCGGCGCCCGGCGCCTGAGCTGCTCGCGGCGGTTCGCCTCAAACAGATCCATGCTCATCAGGTTGCTCACTGCTCAACTGGTCGAGGAGCCGGTGGAGCTCCTCGATACGGGCGTCCAACTCCTCGATCGAGTGGATGCCCAACTCGATCAGATCCTCGCGCAGCTCTTCCAGGCGATCGAGCTCGAGGAGCAGTTCGTGCAGCGAGCGCTCGTCGTCACGCATGCGTCACCTTCGCTATCGCAACGCAGCCCACACCAGCACACCGAACGCCAGGGTGGCCACGGCTCCGTACTCCAGCACGTCGCGCACGAGCACGCCGCGCTGCATCCGCACCAGGATCACTCCCGCGAGCAGGTAGAAGAAGACCAGGAGTACCGCCCCACCGAGCCAGCCAGTCGCCCGCCAGTAGTTGAGCGCCCAGGTGATCTCGCCGAGCACCAGACCACCCACGACCGCGTACAGCACCCGCCGATCGAGCGGGATGTCCTCGGCCTCCGAGAGTTGCAGGAGAAGCAACCCGGCCAGCAGCAGCACAGCGGTACCCGAGTAGAGACTGCGCAGCTTGTTGATATAGATCATGGCCAGCGTCACGAGCGCCACGCCGTGCACTGCCAGCGTGTGGACGACCCGGGCATAGCTACGCGCCTGCTCGTCGGCATCGTACAGGTAGTGCCGTGCCCCTGTCCCCGCCACGAGCGCCAGGAACGAGCCGAGCGCGATCGCGGCGACAGCCGTGAGCGAGTGGTAGACACTCAGCAGTAGCACGGCCCCGATAAAGGTCGTGAACGGCAGAATCCACGCCAGCGGCAGATCGGGCACAGGATCGTAGCGCACGCCCCGAGCAGCCGCGGTGACCCGCGCATAAATCGTGGTGCGGTCAGCGAGCTGATAAGCCACGCCGCACATCATGGCCAGGGCCAGC
This sequence comes from Thermomicrobiaceae bacterium, assembly GCA_014874455.1. Taxonomy (GTDB): domain Bacteria; phylum Chloroflexota; class Chloroflexia; order Thermomicrobiales; family Thermomicrobiaceae; genus Thermalbibacter. Next base: position 44,480 of record JADBJL010000114.1, on the reverse strand, counting down.
CCGGCCAACCAGTAGCTTCGCCCTCCGGAATCGATGATCGGGACGCTCCCGAGCGGTGGCTCGACCCGCTGGGCCAGCAGCCCGACACCGGCGAGCAGGACAGCACTGGCCAGCCCGAGCAGGGTAAGCCGCAGGAAAACCGCTCGATGGACGTTCGGCAGCACGCCGGCTATCCTCCGCCTGCGTCCGGTCTCTGGTGCAATCCTAACCGCTCGCCCGACCCGCGGCCAACCGCGACCACCGAGTCACGGCAGAAGCCCGCCTGCTCGGGCCCCCAGCGCTCGTCGCCCTGGTTCCTGCTCGTCTCCTGCGCTACACTCTACTTCTAGAGAGCTTCGTGACAATCGAGCGGGTGCTCCAGCGGTGCGACACTGAGCCAATCCGGTAGCGTCACCCGCACGTCGCGGAGGCCGATCCTCAACCCTGGTGCACACGATAGACGAGCCAGCCACCCAAATCGTCCGCATCGCTGTACCCGCACAGTGGATTGCGAATGAAGCCCGACGAGAGGAGGGCAACATGGCGAACCGACGATGGGCGATCTGGGATCTGGTCTACCTGGTGCTTCTCGTCATCGCGATTCCGGCTGGCATTTTCCACCTCGTTCAGGGGCGCTATGCGCAGGCGATCATGGCCGCGGCTGCGGTCATCGTCGGCGCCGTGGTGCTGGTAACCGGATGGCTGAGACCTGCCGAGGAAGTCGTCACCGGCCCGGCGGCGGGCGCAGCCCGCCCGGTGCCACGGCGGCCCTCGCGGGAGCCCGAACGCCTTCCGTCTGGTCGGCTGCGCGATTGGCTGCCGTTGAGTATCCTGGCCGGCTTCGCAGCGACCGGAGCGGCAACGACAGTCTGGATCGGCGCCTGGGGATTGGTGGTTCGTCCGCTGGCCGAGGCGCTACCTGTCGGCTCGACGCTGCAGCGCTGGTTCGATGGCCTGGCCCACAACGTGCTCACCGAGACCGCGGCGGTCAACCTGCCGCTGGCACTGCTGGTGCATTTTGCGGCCGGCATCGCGTGGGCGATCCTCTACGCCTTTCTTGTGGAGCCGAGGCTGCACGGGCCCGGCTGGCGCCGCGGTGTGCTCTTCTCCCTCCTGCCCTGGATCGCGTCGCTCGTCGTCTTCTTCCCGGCGACGGGTGCGGGCTTCTTGGGCCTGGATCTGGGCGCCGGGCCGCTCCCGATTATCGGCAACCTGATCTTGCATGTCGTGTATGGAGCAGCGCTCGGTGAGACCTATGTCGCACAGCAGACGCTGACCGAGACCGGTATCGGGCCAGGCAGGGAGGAATGGATCCTTTCCCATGCTGAGCACCTGATGGCGTGGGCGATCCTCCCGGGGTTCGTCCTCGGCTCGCTGCTCGCACTCCTCCTGCGCCCGCTGATCGCGGAGACGGTGAGCTGGGTGCTGGTCGCAAGCCTCGGTGGTCTGCTCGGGAGCGCGATCGGCCTGCTCATCGGTTCCTATGCCGGGCTGAGCCCGGCCCGCGAGGCGCAACCGACCGAGCGCGCGCCGTAACCGGTCTGCGTGGTGCCTGCAACCGCGGTCTGGGCAGGCTATTCCAGCCGCCCGGAGGCGGCGAGTGACCCTCTGTCGGGGTTACGCGTCGAGATCGGCACCGCGCCTGCGGCATCCGGCCGCTGGCACGTCTTCTCAGGAAGCAGTGAGAGCAGCGCGACGCTGGCTGGCAGCCCGCTCGCTACCTGAGGCGGAGCGAGCTGGATCTGTCCAGCGGCCGCAGCCCGCAGCAAGGCTGTGAGTTCCTGTGCTGACCGTGCCCAGTAGGCCACGCCGGCACGCTCCATCGCCCAGGCGTTCATACGACCGTGCCCCGCAACCGGGCGGTAGAGGACGATCGGCAGGCGCGCTGCCACGGCCTCGAGACAGGTCAGCCCGCCCGCGCTCTGCACCAGGCAGTCCGCGGCCGCCATATACCACGGCAGCTCGTCAGTCCAGCCGAGCACGCGGACGGTCTCACACCCGGCGAAGCGGGTCGATAGCCGCGCGGCGAGCGCCGCGTTCCGGCCACAGATCACGACGGTGTAGACACCGCTGGCGACGACATCGGCCGCGATCGTCTCGAGGTCGCCGATACCCCAGGCCCCGCCGACCACGAGAGCGATGAAGCCTTGGGGCGGCAGGTGCAGTCGCGCGCGGGCTGCCTCGCGGTCGCGCAGGACGAGATAGGCCGGGCTGACCAGGGGCTGCATCACCGCCACCATGCCATCGGCATCGGTCACCTGGCCGAGAGCGTCGTTGGAGACGACTAAGTGCAGATCGATGCCGGGCGCTGTCCAGAGCCGATGCACGCCGTAGTCCGTCACTACGGCGGCACAGGGGCAGGAAATGCTCTGCCACGCACGAAGCCGGCCGAGCACCGCCGTCATCAACGGGTAGGTCGACACCACCAGGTCAGGCTGGACACGCTCGACCAGGTCAAGCAGCCGCTCGCTCCACAACGCGGCGCAGAGCCGCCGTATCACGCTCGCCGCCCAGCGCCCGTTCGAGAGTCGTATCTGCCACTCGTAGAGCCAGGGCACCCACTTCAACTGCCAGGGATAGGCCCACTGGAAGTAGCGGCTGAGGAGAGGGCTGGCCAGCGCCAGCCCGTCGACGACTTCGACGTGGTGTCCGGCGTGACTCAGCTCGCTCCGGATCACTGCGGCGGCTGCATTGTGACCTCCGCCGACCGACGCCGACAGGATCAGGACGCGCGAGCTCTCATTCTGTCCAGACCTGGCGGCATGCGGGTGCTCCGGGAGCCGCGTGCGGCGGCGCCTTCGACGGCGCACGAGGCCCATGGACAGGACTCCGAGCATCCCGATAGTTGCCCAGCGCGGCACCTATCCTCCCCCTTCTCTGCGCGGCCTCAAGGGATGGTACTCACCGGCCACGCCTGTGCCCCAGCCCGAATCTCAAGTATCCTAGCGTCACGCGTACCCGTGTCAACACGACGACCGTACCCCCTTGCGAGCTCGGTGGCAGAGCCCCAGCGCCAGAGTGGATGTCGCCAGCAGCCGCGCGCGTACCAGGAGCAACGGCAAAGCGAAGACGAGCCATCGGTCACCGGGTGTTCCCGGTCTCCCCCCTGAACACGCGCCGGACGAGCGCGGGGTCGAGCGCGCCGACGCGCAACACCTGCAGCTCGGAGTTCGTCACAGCCACCACGGTCGAGGGCACGCCACCCGGCGTGCGGCCACCATCGATGATCAGCTCGACCCGGTCACCGAGCGCCTCGAGCGCCTCCTCAGCCGTGCAGGCTTCCTTCTCTCCCGAACGGTTCGCGCTGGTCGTCGCCAGCGCGCCCCCGGCCGCCTCGATGATCGCCAGCGCGACTGGATGATCCGGCATGCGCAGGCCGACCGCTCCGGTCTCCCGCACGATCTCCTCGGGAAGCCAGTCTTGTGCCGGAACCACGATGGTCAGCGCGCCGGGCCAGAAGGCCTCAGCTAAACGCCGCACGCGCTCGTCGACGCGCGCCGCCAGGCGTTCGATTTGATCCACCGAAGAGATCAGTACCGGGATCGGGCGGTCGAGGGGTCGCCCCTTCACTCGGTAGATACGTGCCACGGCGTCTGGTCGATCGACGGCAGCACCGACCCCGTACACGGTATCAGTCGGGAACACGACCAAACCTCCCTGGCGAAGCACCGAGGTCGCCAGGGCAATGGCCTCCGGGTCGTCCGCCCTGACCACGCGCGCCTGCCCGGATGCGTTCATTGGCCCAGCTCAGCCTTGATCTGCTCGGCCAGCGCGCGGCCGATCCCCTTGATACCGGCCAGTTCCTCGAGGCTGGCCTGCCGGATGCCCTCCACTGAGCCGAAGCGACGCAAGAGCTCTCGCCGCCGGCGCGGGCCGACACCGGGGATCTCGTCGAGCACCGAGCGGATACTCGTCTTGGTACGCCGCTTGCGATGGAACGTCACCGCAAACCGGTGTGCCTCGTCGCGGATGCGCTGCACCAGGAACAGCGCCTGGGAGTCTCGCGGCAGCAGGATCGGTGCGGGCTGCTCGGGCAGGAACAGCTCCTCGTGCTCTTTCGCCAGCGCCGCGACGGGAAGAGCGAGCCCGAGTTCCTCCAGGGCGCTCAGCGCGGCGCTGAGCTGCCCTTTGCCCCCGTCCACGATGATCAGGTCAGGCATCGTCTGCCACGCCTCGGTCTGCTCGGCGTCGAGCGCTCGCCGGTAGCGCCGCCGGATCGCCTCCCGCATCATCGCGAAGTCGTTTGGGCCTTCGACCTGCTTGATCTGGAAGCGTCGGTAGTCGCTCTTCTTCGGCTTCCCGTTCTCGAAGACGACCATGCTCGCCACCGCGTTGGTACCGTGGAGGTTCGAGACGTCGAAGCATTCGATCCGCCTGGGCATTCGGTCGAGGCCGAGCGCGTCGGCCAGCTCGCTGAGCGCCGCCGTGGTGCGCTGCTCGTCGTTGAGCCAGCGCACGCGACTCTGCTCGAGGTTCTGCCGCGCGCTCTTGGCGATCATCTCGACCAGCTCGCGGCGCAGGCCACGCTTGGGCACAGTGAGCTTGACACGACCTCCGCGTCGACTGGCCAGCCAGTCACTGACGACTTCAGGCTCCTCGAGCGCGTGCTGTAGCACCAGCTCGGCGGGGATCTGCGCGGCCTGCTGATAGAACTGGCCCACGAACGAGCTCAAGATAGCGCTCGGCGTATCGTCCACCCGCGCGCCGGTCATCAGGTAGTACTCGGAACCGAGGAGCTTCCCGTTGCGCACGAAGCCCACCTGGACGCAGGCATCCCCACCGAGGCCCTGCGCTACCGCCAGCACGTCGAACGACTCGTTCCGGCCGGTGATGACCTTCTGGTGCTGGAGAACATGCTCGATCGCCTTCAGCTCGTCGCGCAGCCGCGCCGCGCGCTCGAAATCGAGCTGTTCGGCGGCCTCCTCCATCTGGCGGCGGAGATTCGGGATCAGGTCTTCCCCACGGCCTTGAAGGAAGAGCACGACGTTCTCGATGACCTGGCGGTACTCCTCCTGCGAGACCGCGCCGATGCACGGCCCCACGCACCGTCCGATGTGATAGTAGAGGCATGGGCGCGGTGCGTCTCCGGTGATCTCGATGTCGCAGGCCCGGTAGGGGAAGAGGCGTTTCAGCAGCTCGAGCGTCCGGTGCACCGCTCCGGCGCTGGGATAGGGGCCGAAGTAGCGGCTACCGTCGTGGACGATGCGCCGGGTGGCGATCACCCGCGGATAGGGTTCGTTCGTGACCCGGATGAACGGGTACGTCTTGTCGTCGCGGAGCATGATGTTGTAGCGAGGACGGTAGCGCTTGATCAGCTCGTTCTCGAGGATAAGCGCCTCGCTCGGCGTGTCGGTTCGAATCACCTCGAAGTCGGCGATGTGCTCGACGAGTTCCCGCGTCTTGCCGTCCATGCCGGCCCGCGAGCCGAAGTACGAGCGCACGCGCGCGCGGAGGGACGTGGCTTTGCCGACGTAGATGACGCGGCCCTGCGCGTCCTTCATCAGGTAGACGCCTGGGGCGGGTTCCAGTGACGCAAGTCGCTCAGTTAGCGCCTGTCGCATCGTACTCATGGTGCTCTGCCGCCTGGTCACCCCGCCGTGCACCGCGCGGAGACAGCCTGCGAGGACTCACTGAATCGGAAGTCGAGCAGCTCTTCAAGGGAGAGCCGTGGCTTCCTGCGCCTATGGTACCTCTGCCGCTCGCCCTCTTCGCCATCGTCAATCGTCCCAGTCGGGCCAGCGACGGTAGTAGGACGACTCCGCCCGGGCGAGCTAACCCAGCTCGCCTGAGGAACCCGACCCGCACTCGACACAGCTCGAAGCCGACCCCCTATCGCGCTCCGCGGTGCGCACGCGCTCCAAACAGTTCGGACAGACCAGCTCAGCCATGCTGTTACGTCTCGACACGTCCCAGCCGCTCACGCGGCGACGAAGCCTTCGCCGGGCCGGAGCGACGGGTGGGTTCGATCCTCGCCTATCGAGGATACCATCTCGTCGAGAGCTCCCGAGCGGCAGTGCCTCGCTGGCTGCTTGCACGCGCCGACGCAGGCACCTCGGAACGGAGGCAGGCAATGACCAGCGCCGTCCGATTATGGCGAGCCGACGATCCCCGACTCCACGGTCTTCGAACGAGCCGGCACGATGGGCCGGCTGTCACAGAACAAGGGTCGACCCCGCACGGGCACGCCCGCGCGGGCGCGACATGCGACGATCCGTGCTCGGTATCTCGCGTCAGCGTCCCTAGCGCAAGCCGTGGATGACCCCGTGCTCGTCCACATCGATCTCCGCCCCCAGCGGGCGACGCCCGAGCGCTGGCATCGTCTGGATATCCCCCAGCAGCGCGGTTACGAAGCCGGCGCCGGCCATGAGCCGGAGCTCGCGGACGGTGACCTCGAATCCCTCCGGACGACCCAGGAGTGACGGGTCGGCGCTCAGCGAGAGCGGCGTCTTGGCCATGCAGACCGGCAGCCGGTCGTAGCCGTGTCGCGCCAGCAGGTCGAGCTGCCGCCTGGCGGCCGCGCTGAAGCGCACGCTTCCGGCCCCGTAGAGCGTGCGCGCAATGACCTCGACTTTCTGCTCGAGCGGCGCGTCGAGCTCATAGAGCGGGCGGAACGCCGTCGGCTTCTCGAACGCCTGTACGAGCGCGCGGGCCGCCTCCAGCCCGCCACGCCCGCCATCGGCGTACACGCTGACTACCGCGGCACCCACGGCGCCCAACTCCAGCGCCGCGCAGCGCACGCGCTCCAGTTCCCGCTCGCTGTCGGTCGGGAAGCGGTTGACCACCACCACGACCGGCAGGCCGAACGCCGCCAGGTTCTCGAGGTGCTTGGCCAAGTTCACCAACCCACGTTCGACCGCGCCGACGTCCTCGCGCGCCAGCTCCTCCTCGGCCGCGCGGGTGCGACGACTCCCCACGCCACCCTGCACCTTCATGCTCCGCACCGAGGTCACCAGCACCGCCGCGTCCGGTACCAGCCCGCTGACGCGGCACTTGATATGGAAAAACTTCTCCGCTCCCAGCTCTGTGCCGAATCCAGCTTCCGTCAGCACGACGTCGGCCAGCCGCGTCGCGATCAGGTCAGCGATGACCGAGCTGTTGCCGTGCGCGATGTTGCCGAACGGCCCGGTGTGGACGAACGCGGGCGTGTGCTCCGTCGTCTGCACCAGATTCGGCTTCAGCGCCTCGACCAGGAGCGCCGTCATCGACCCGGCGACGCGCAGGTCTTCCGCGGTCACCGGTTGGCCATCGTAGGTGAAGCCCACGACGATGCGGCCGAGCCGCTCCCTGAGGTCGCGATAGCCCGTCGCCAGCGCCAGGATCGCCATCACCTCCGAGGCGGCGGTGATGTCGAAGCGGGTCGAGCGGGTTGCGGCACCGGGCTCCTCGAGCCCGGTGACGATGTGCCGGAGAGCGCGGTCGTTGACGTCGAGCACCCGCGGCCAGGTGATCGTCCGAGGGTTCAGCACCACCTCCCCCCGATCGAGGGCGTGGTCGAGGAAGGCCGCGCACAGGTTGTGGGCGGCGGTGACGGCGTGGCTGTCGCCGGTGAAGTGGAGCGCGAGATCCGGAAACGGTAGTAGCTGGGCCTTGCCGCCGCCAGCGCCCGCCCCCTTGGTGCCGAACACCGGCCCCAGCGAGGACTGCCTGACGGTCACGATCGAGCGCAGGCCCAGGTGCGCGAACGCCTGGCCGAGCCCGACCGTCACCGTGGTCTTGCCCTCGCCGAAGGGGGTGGGGGTGGTGCCAGTGACCAGGACGTACCTGGCGCGCCGCGTGGGGAGGCGCTGGAGCACGTCGAGGTTGACTTTCGCCTTGTACGGCCCGTAGAGCTCGATCTCATCGGGCCGCAGCCCGAGCTCTTCGGCGATCTCGACGATCGGCCGCGGATCGGTGCTCATCACATCCCCCTCATCAGACTCCCGAGTCCTGTGCCGCATCGAGCTGCGCAATGCAGCGGATCGACCACCGCCACCGACTATCGTGCGAGGCTGTGCGCCCGCGGGCGGCCAGCTCACGACGCCGTCCGGCCCGAGCAGAGCGCGCCGCTGGCTGCCTGCTTTCAGTCCACTCAACCCGTCGCGTGGACTCATCGAGCCCGTGCCAGCCGATGCCAGCGGTGAGGACGCGAACCGGTGAGAGCCGCGCAAGCAGCGCCTCACGCACCTGCTGGGGATCGTACCGCATCTTGCCGTCCAGGAGCCGCAGGAAGAGCGCCAGGAGCTTCTCCGAGCGCGCACCGACTGCCCTCGCGCCCACGCAACACCGTGAACCGCGAGAACTCGCTCCCCCTCAGAGCGACCATGCCTACCACCAAGCCTGTCCCGGCGAGCGGCCCGACGCTCGCCTGTCGCCGCGCTCGATTCGCTGGCTCCACCGGCAAAGCCGGCTGCGCTCGACTGGTGTATCCCTCCCGTCGGGCACGAGAGCAGGAAGGTACTGTGGCGCGGCAACTCGGCCTTGACAGGAGGGCATGCCTCCGGTATGATCAGAACGGATGTTCTGATCCGCTGGCGCAAAGGGTACGGCTCATGGTGGACAAGAGCGAGCGACCCGGGTTCGAACCGGGTAAATACCTGACCAAGGTCAACGGGAGCGACTATCTGGAGGTCAAGTGGCGGCTGCTCTGGTTCCGCACCGAGCACCCAGACGGTGAGATCGAGACCGAGCTGGTCGAGCACCGCAACGGAGTCGCGGTCTTCCGAGCGCGGGTGCGCATCCCTGGTGGCGGTTCGGCGACCGGCTGGGGCAGTGAGACGCTCGACGACTTCCAGGACTACCTCGAGAAGGCGGAGACGAAGGCGCTGGGCCGGGCGCTGGCCGCGCTGGGCTATGGCACCCAGTTCTGCCCGGACTTCGAGTTCGGTGCGGCCGACCGGCGGGTGGTGGACTCCCCGATCGATCTCAACCGGGTAGCCGGTCGTCGTGGCGGCGAGGTGACGGCCACCCCCCGGCAGATCGGTTTCCTCCGCGCAATCGCCCGCGAGGCTGGGCTCTCTGACGACGACCTCGACGCCCGCGCGCGCGAGCTGTTCGGTCGCCCGGTCGAAGAGCTGGGGCGCCGCGATGCCTCGCAGCTCATCGATCTCCTTCGGCAGCGCCGCGACGCCGTGATCGATGAGTCACAGGCGACGGTGGGCTGACACCACCGGATCGGCTGGCGAAAACGTCGAAACTTCCCTCATGCCCCTCCCCTCCCCGCAGCCGGCTGTGTCCCTCCCCACAGCCGGCTGTCCCTTCTCGTCCTTCGCTCAGGCAAGCATCACCCGAGCACTGAGGACGCCAGGAGACCCCTCGTTGCGCGGCAGACAGCGCTCAGAGGCCGTGCCAGACAACTGGCACGACGCAGGGGATACGTGTGAAGCCGGAGTTTACCGGAGAATGGCCACCAGGCCCGCGACGCCTCCGGCAAGCAGGATGGCGACGCCGATGAGCAGCAGGAGCGCCAGCCACACTGCGCGGTCAAAGCTGTCTGCTGGTACCCGTTTCGCGTCGCTGGCCGCTCGCTTCGAAACGTCACGCGCGGTGCGTGTGGCCACCAGTGCCTCTTCGTCCATGCCCGATCCGTTCGACACTCGAGTCTGCGCCCACTCGCTCCCGACCGTAGCCTACCACCTCCGGGTCACCGAATGGTGAACATGGCGTGAAACCGTGGGCAGAGATAACCGCCGGACATCGCGCCCCCGAGAGCCCCCGCTGACAGGGGTGCCTGCTGCCGTTGTGGAGGCACGCTCCACATCGTCGTTCGCTCGACGCCTGTCGAAGGCATCTGCCAGCGGACGGGTTGACAGGCGCGAGACACGTCGCTATTCTAAACCCGACTAATGTAGTCGGGATTTGCGACAGCGAGCCGGGTTCGATTTTACGCCTCAATGCCTCAGGCGCGCCTGCTGCAGTCGAGCTGCTGGTGTCCGGGCCGCTCACGTGGAGCGTGCCGGTTGTTGAGGGAGGGAGTGGAGCGTGTCGCATGCCGGGCAGTGTCTGCTCAGGCGACTGACCCAGAGCATCGTTGCCGCTGCCGTCGTCCTCTTGCTCAGCTCGTGCGGGGCCGAGTCGGCGCCATCGAGCTCACCGGTCGACACACCGACATCCGCACCATCGACACCGACGGCCCCTGCTCCTCCATCGCCGGCCGCCACTCCGGCGACCACCGTCGATGAGGAGACGCTCGAACTGGCCGGCGCGCTCGCGCAGATCTGGGGCCACCTGGAAGCGAGCGCGGCGAGCATCGAGGCTGGGAACTGGCGCTTCGCTGCAGCCCATGCCGGCCATCCAGTCGCCGAGTATTGGGAGCAGGTCGAGGGCCCGCTCACCGAGCGCGGCCTGGCGCAGCCACTGCGCGAGGCGCTGGATCGCTACCGGCAAGCGGTCGAGAGCCAGGCCAGCGACTACCAGCAGGCTCACCAGGCCGCGGTCTCCCAGACTCGCGAGACGATGGAAGCCGTCGCTGGCGAGAGCTGGAACGACCCCGCTTTCCGGGCAGAGCTTATCCGCAACCTCCTCGAGTCCGCCGAGCACGAGTACAGCGAGGCGGTTCAGGATGGCCAACTCGTCGAGCTCGTCGAGTACCAGGATGCCTGGGGATTCTTCACCGTGGCCAGCCAGCTCTATTCGGACATCGCACCGCAGGTGCAGGCCGCATCGAGCGAAGCAGCCGAGGAGATCGAGCACGAGCTGGCCGAACTCGATCGTGTCTTCGGTACCTTCGTTGTCCAGCCCGGCCAGGCACCGGCCTCACCCGAGGAAGTCAACGAAGCGGTCGGCGAGGTGCGGGCCGAGCTGGCCAAGGCGCTCCAGCTCGCCACCACCGAGCCGAAGGGCCCGGCCGAGACGATCGCCGAGATCGAGGCGCTGATGCAGCAGGCGCTCGATGCCTACGCCCGTGGCGAGCAGGACGAGGCCTACGACCTGGCAGCGGATGCCTATTTGGAAGGCTTCGAGACGATCGAGGGCGACCTGATCCAGCGAGGTGAGCGGGAGTTCGTCGAAGAGCTGGAGCTCCAGTTCAAGGAGCTCCGCGACGGCATCCGCCAGGGACGGCCACCGGAGGAGCTCCAGGCGCTCGTCGACGAGATCAGCGGTAAGCTCGACCACGCGCTGGAGGTTCTGCAATGACGATCGACAGCCTCGTGCCTCGCGCTTCCCGGGTCTCGCTGCGACGCCTGCTTGCCCTGCTCGCGGTGGCAGCGCTCTTCGTGCTCCTCAACGGGGTGGCCTCGCCGGTCGCGCGAGCCGCGGAGCCGCAGGTGGACGTGCAGCGAGAGCTGGCCGCAATCCGTGAGCTGATGCGGCAGAGCCAGGAAGCCTACCGGGTCGGCGACTCCGAGACTGCCCTCCGGCTGGCTCGCCAGGCGTATCTCGACCACTTCGAGCTGGTCGAGATCCCGCTGCGCGTGATCGATCCGAACTTCACGCTCGAGCTGGAGTACCGCTTCGCCGAGTGGCGCAACCAGATCGAGGCCGGCGCACCCGCCGCCGAGGTCAACGCCACGGTCCAGGAGCTCGAGCGGGGCCTCGACGAGGTGGAGGCACTCTTCGAGGGGCCAGGGTTGGTCGCCCCGACGCTGGTGATGGTGGCCTCGTTCTCGATCCTGTTCCGCGAGGGCCTCGAGGTCATTCTGGTGCTGGCCGCGATCCTGGGGTACATCCAGACCCAGAACCCAGCGCTGCGACGCCCGCTGTGGTGGGGCGCGGGCCTGGCGATCCCGGCCAGTGTCCTTACCTGGTTCGTCTTGAACTGGGTGCTGCGCGTGGCACCGATCGGCCGTGAGGTGCTCGAAGCGCTGGTCTCGCTCCTCGCCGTCGGGTTGATGTTCTACATCAGCTTCTGGCTGCTGCGCCGCCTCGATGTCCGCCGGTGGATGGAGTTCCTGCGGGCACGGGTCTGGGACGCGGTGGCTGTCGGCAACACCGGTGCCATCGCGGCTCTGGGCTTCGTCTCGGTCTACCGGGAGGGAGCGGAGACGGCACTCTTCTACCAGGCACTGCTGCTGATCGCCCAGCGGCTCGAGTTCTGGATCGTGCTGGGCATCGGCCTGGCGATCTTGACCTTGAGCGTCATCGGCTGGGCGATCATCGCTCTCGGCGCCCGGCTGCCGCTGCGGGCCTTTCTCGGCGTCGCGGTAGCCGTCATCATGCTCCTCTCGGTCGGGCTCCTCGGCAACGCCGTCTGGGAGCTGCAACAGATCGGGACGATCCCGATGACATTGCTGGGTGACTCGTTCCCGCGCTTCAACCGGTTCCTGGCCGACCTGCTGGGGCTGCACGCGACCCTGGAGACGGTGGCGGCGCAGAGCCTGCTCCTCCTGGTCTACCTGGCCGCCTGGCTCTACGCTTTCTGGTGGCAGCCGCGCGGGGCCGGAACCTGGCGACGTCAGGGGACGGGGGCCGGATAAACGGGCCAGCGTGCGAGTGAGGCGGGCCGTGGGTATCAGGGTCGGCATCGACGTCGGAGGGACATTCACCAAGGCGGTCGCCATCGAGAGCGCCTCAGGCGCGCTCGTCGGCAAAGTGACCGTTCCAACCACGCATCACGCGCCCGAGGGCGTGGCACGCGGTCTGGTCGAGGCGTTCAGGTCGCTCGTACAACGGGCCGGGATCGATGCCAGAAGCATCGAGCTCGTCGTGCTGAGCACGACACAGGCCGTCAACGCCCTGCTCGAGGGCGACGTCGCCCCCGTCGGCATCGTCGGCATCGGCCAGCAGGCGAACCGCAAGGAAGCGTTCCGGCGAACCAGGATCGACTCGATCCAGTTGACGCCCGAGCGCCGCCTGCGAGTGTTCCACGCCTTTCTGGATGCCGAGGAACTCAACGAGGAGCGGATCGCTGATACCCTGCGGACGCTCATGGCACAGGGGGCGCGGGCCATCGCGGTGAGCGCGGCGTACGGCGTGGAAGATCCTGAACCGGAGCGAGCGGTTCTGGACGCGGCGACGGCCCTTGGCCTCCCGGCGACCGCCGGCCATGAGATGAGCGGGCTCTACGGCCTGGAGGTGCGCACACTCACCGCGGCGGTCAACGCGAGCATCCTGCCGCGCATGGCCGAGACGACCCGGTGGGTCGAGCAGAGCCTCACGGCCAGCGGCCTGCAGGTGCCCCTGATGATCATGCACGGCGACTTCGCGGTCAGCCCGCTGGAAGAGGCACGCCGGGTCGCCGCCTCGACGATCCTGTCCGGCCCAGCCGCCAGCGTAGCCGGAGCCTTGCTCTACCACAAGCTGCTCGACGGGCTCTTCATGGAGGTGGGCGGCACCAGCACGAACGTCGGCGTGGTTCGCCAGGGCCGCCCGGTGATGAAGTACGTCCGCATTATGGATCACCCGACCTGCCTGCGCTCGGTGGATGTCCGCGTTGCCGGAGTGGCAGGCGGCAGCCTGGTGCGCTTGAGAGGCCGCAAGATAGCTGGTGTCGGGCCCCGCAGCGCCCACATCGCCGGCCTGCCCTATCCCTGCTTCACCCCGCCCGAGATGCTCTCGAACCTCCGGCTAGTGACGCTGGCCCCACGGCCTGGCGACCCAGAGGACTACGCGGCCCTCGTGGACGACGAGGGACGGCGCTACGCCATCACGCTGACTGAGGCGGCGAACGTCCTCGGGCTCGTACCTGAAGGCGATTACGCGCGTGGCTACCAGGAATCAGCTCGACGAGCCATCGCGCCACTCGCCGAGCGGCTCGGTATCCCGGTCGAGCGTGCCGCGCGGCTGATCCTGGACGAGGCCGCGAAGGAAGTCGAGCCGCTCCTGCGCGATCTGGTGCGGGAGTACCGCCTGCGGCGCCCCGTCCTGCTCGGACTCGGCGGCGGCGCAGCCGTGCTCGTGCCGGTGCTGGCCGATCGCCTAGGAGTCGACTACCAGATCGTCCCTCACGCCGAGGTGATCTCCTCGATCGGCGTCGCGCTCGCGCCGATCAGCGCCGAGGTAGAGCGCAGCCTCAGCCCGGGCCAGCCTGCGCGGCTCCTGGAATGGGTGCGCGAGCTGGAGCAAGTGGTTGTCCGCTACGGGGCCGACCCGAAGACCGTACAGGTCACCGTCGAGCCAATCCCTGAGCGCGCGGCCGTCCGCCTGCGTGCGGCCGGCACCTGCCAGGGGGCGACTGGCAGCCGCCTCGGCGACGTCGACCTCGCGATCGCGCGCTCGCTGGCTGCCCAGGCCCTGCGGGTGCGCCCGGAGACCCTGACGCTGGTCTTCGACAACGGCTTCTACCGGGTCTTCCAGGCCGAGATGGGGAGAAGCTTCTGGCCGTTCCGTCGCCGACGCCGGCTGGCGGTGATCGACCGCGAGGGCATGGTGCGCTTCGTCGCTGACGACGGCGCCTATCTGAACAGCGCGCCCGAGGCACTGGAGCAGCAGCTCCGGGAGTTCGGCAGCTCCGGAGCACGCTGGTATGCGGTACGGCCGAACGTGTTAATCGTCCAGGGCCCGCGCTGTCTCAACGTGCCTGACTGGGGGCCGCTCTCGCTCGACCTGGACTCGCTCAGCTTGGATGGAGCAGCCCGCGAGCCGATCGCCGTGCTGGTCGGCACCAGCCTCGTCCGACGGTGAATTGCGAGCGATGGTCGTCTACCGCCCGAAGCGCCGCTTCCCCCTCTGGGCTAAGGCAGCGATCGCGCTGGCCACGCTTGCCTTGCTGGCCGCCGGCGGGCTGTGGGTCAGATCCGCGACCAGGCCGCCAGCCGAGGAGCGGCTCGCGCAGGCGGTCGCGTCGATGACGATCCAGCTCGACGTCCTGCGGATCTCGCACTATACGCCCGACGTCGTGCGCGATGGCCAGGTGGTGATGCAGAGCGAATACCAGGCAGCACTGGCAGACATCCAGCACGTGCGCAGCGAGTGGCAGGCTGTGCGAGCCGAAGTACCGGAACCGGAGCGCACGCAGATCGACCGCGCGATCGAGGAACTCCACACCCTCGTCCAGGCGCGGCGCCCGGCTCCCGACGTCGACAAGCGTGCGTCCGAGCTGATCGAGCTGTTGCGCGCCATCGGAGCGCACCGGTGACGTTGCGCGCTGCACCGCCGGCCCTTGACAGCCTGCTTTCGGCCCCTTAGGATAATCCCGACTAACGTTGTCGGGATTCGGCGAGCGCCGGTTGCTGCCGACCACAGCCGAGCGTTGCCGTCACGAACCCGGGTTGTGGCGCTAACGCTCACCATACCAGGGAGGAAGGGTAGCTTCGTGCAGTCCCGGGTGAACCGAAGAGTCTTCCTGCGGTCGGTCGCTGCCGCGCTGGCGGCCGGCACTGCCCTCCCGCTGCTGCAGGCGTGTAGTGGGAGTGGGTCGAACCCGACGCCGACCGCCGCTGGCGGCACAGGAGCGCCGCCTGAGCCGACTGCAACGGGTGCGACGACGCCGATGGCACAAGCGTCCCCGTCGCCAGCGGCGGCCGCGACCGTCACCCCGGTGGCCAGGGGAACCGTGGGCGGCTCGCTCACCGTGTACTCGGGGCGAAGCGAAAGCCTGATCGGGCCACTCATGGATCAGGTTCAGAGCGCGCTGGGGATCGACGTCCGCGTCCGCTACGGCGACACCGCCGAGCTGGCCGCCGCGATCCTCGAAGAGGGCGGACAGAGCCCGGCTGATTTATTCTTTGCGCAGGACGCTGGCGCGCTCGGCGCACTCGCGCGCGAGGGGCGGTTCATCGAACTCGATAGCGACCTGCTCGAGCGGGTCGAGCCACGGTTCCGCTCTCGGCAGGGGCTGTGGGTCGGCATCAGCGGCCGCGCTCGAACCGTCGTCTACAATACCGACCAGCTCACCGAGTCCGATATCCCGGCATCTATCCTCGACTTCCCCGGCGACGAGCGGTGGCGCGACAAGCTGGGTTGGGCGCCGACGAACGGATCGTTCCAAGCCTTCGTCACCGCGCTGCGTGTGCTCCGCGGCGACGATGCGGCCCGCTCCTGGCTCGTAGGGCTCAAGGCGCTCGGCACCCGCGCCTACGAGAACAACACCGCGATCGTGCGAGCCACGATCGCTGGAGAAATACTGGCAGGGTTCGTCAACCATTACTATCTGCTGCGCGAGGAGTCGCAGGCGGGGCGAGATCTCCCAGCGGCGAACTACTTCTATCGCAACGGTGATCCTGGAGCGCTGATCAATGTCGCGGGCGTCGGAATCCTCGCCTCTGGGCGCAATCAGGAGCAGGCCAGGGCACTGGTGGACTATCTGCTGACCCCGGCGGCACAGCGGTACTTCGCGGAGCAGACGTTCGAGTATCCCTTGATCGATGATGTGTCGCCGAGCCCGGCACTGGTGCCACTGGGAGAGATCCAGACACCGGATATCGATCTGTCGGATCTGGACGACCTTCAGGGCACGCTTGCCCTCCTGCAGGACGTGGGGCTACTCTAGCACGACATGCCGGGGTGCGATGGCGATCGGGATCGGCAAGGCGCAGGCTCGGACGAAGCAGGCCAGAAGGCGACCGTGGTATGGCCGCCTCGGCGCTCCGACGCTCATCGTGGCGCCGGCCGGTAGTCTGGCAGCGCTTTCGCTGATCCCATTGGTCTACCTCGTGGTGCGCGCGCTGGGGGGTGGCGAGCAGACACTCGCCACTCTCTGGCGTGGTCGCACCCTCGACCTGATCCAGAACACACTTGTCCTGACCGCCGCGGTCACCGGGTGCAGTGCAGTTCTCTCGCTTCCCCTCGCCTGGCTGACCACCCGAACCGACTTGCCAGCGCGACGACTGTGGTCGGTCGTCGCCGCAATGCCGCTCGCCGTGCCGAGCTACGTCGGGGCATTCACGGTGGTAGCCGCATTCGGGCCACGCGGCGCCCTCCAACGGCTGCTCCAGCCGCTCTTCGGCGTCGAGCGGCTCCCCGAGATCTACGGGTTTACCGGCGCCTGGCTCGTGCTCACGCTCTATACGTACCCCTACATGTACCTTTCACTCCGCGGGGTCATCGGCTCGCTCGACCCTGCGCTCGAGGAAGCAGCCCGCTCCCTCGGTCACGGCCCGTGGAGCACCTTCCTTAGGATCACGCTGCCCCAGCTTCGCCCCGCGATGGCGTCGGGCGCGCTCCTTACCGCGCTGTATGTCGTCAGCGACTTCGGGGCTGTCTCGCTGCTCAACTACGACGCGTTTACTCGCGTGATCTACAACCAGTACCGGCTGGCCTTCGACCGTAGCGGCGCAGCCGGGTTAGCGCTCGTCCTGGCAACCCTCACGCTCGTCATCGTCGGCGTCGATCGTGCCTGGCGTGGCCCCCACCGCTACCATCGCAGCAGCTCAGGAGCCTCACGCCCGCCGCGTCGGGTTCGACTGGGCCGTTGGACACCGGTCGGTCTCGCCTACTGCGGCGGTCTGGCCCTGCTGACATTGGGCACGCCGCTCGCGGTCATCGGGTACTGGGTCGTCCAGGCGCTGCAGAGCGGCAACCCGTTAGCTCTGACCTGGCGGGCAGCCTGGCACTCGACCTCCGTCTCGCTGCTCGCTGCAGCGCTCTCGGTCGCCGCCGCCTTCCCGATCGCCGTGCTCCTGGTTCGCTACTCCGGCTGGGTCGGCCGCCTGGTCGAATTCCCGCTCTGGGTGAGCTACGCGTTACCAGGGATCGTCACGGCGTTAGCGCTGGTATCCTTCGGCGCGCGCTATCTCTCTCCTCTGTACCAGACGCTCGCCATGCTCCTGCTGGCCTACCTCATCCGGTTCCTCCCCGAAGCAGTCGGGAGCGTGCGCGCCTCACTGCTCCAAGTCAGCCCGCACGTGGAAGAGGCTGCCCGGAGCCTGGGGCACTCGCCGCTGAGGGTCTGGTTGCGCGTCACCGCGCCGCTGCTCTGGCCCGGCATCACCAGCGGTGGCGCGTTGGTCTTCCTGACGACGATGAAGGAACTGCCTGCCACCTTGCTCTTGAGCCCGATCGGCTACGAGACGCTGGCCACCGAGGTCTGGAACGCCACCCGCGAGCTCTTCTGGTCACACGCCGCTCTGCCGGCGTTCCTCCTCTTCCTGGTCGCAGCGCTGCCGATGGCCATCCTCTTGTGGCGACAGCAACCGACCGAGTGGGCCGGTACGCCGGTGTCCGGCGGTGGAGAAAGGCAGACAAGAGCAACCGGCTCCAACTGGTAGACTTGTAGGGCTGCCGCGGGCAGCGAGGCGGGAGGGTTATGCGGAGCATCGAGCCAGCGATCGAGCTGTCCGGTGTCTGGAAACGCTATCCAGGTATCGAGCGACCGGCCGTACGCGACCTCGATCTCACCGTCCACCGCGGTGAGATCCTGGCACTGCTCGGCCCCAGCGGCTGTGGCAAGACCACGACGCTACGGCTCATTGCCGGCTTCGAGCGCCCGGATGCCGGTACGGTAGCCCTGCACGGGCACGTCGTGGCGGACGAGCGCCGTTTCGTGCCTCCGGAGCGGCGCGGGGTCGGCATGGTCTTCCAGGACTACGCGCTCTTCCCACACCTCACGGTGGCCGAGAACATCGCCTTCGGCCTCGGTTCCCTCTCGCGGGCGGCACGCCGCCAGCGGGTAGAGGAACTCCTCCGGCTCACCGATTTGCAGGACGTGCGTGAGCGCTACCCGCACCAGCTCTCCGGCGGTCAGCAGCAGCGAGTCGCGATCGCCCGCGCGCTCGGGCCTAGCCCTCAGGTGCTGTTGCTCGACGAGCCATTCTCTAACCTCGACACCGAACTCCGCCTGCAGATGCGCACTGAACTGCGCCGCTTGCTGGAGCGCCTCCAGATCACCGCTGTCCTGGTCACCCACGACCAGCAGGAGGCGATGGCGATCGCCGACCGCGTGGCCGTCATGCTCTCCGGCCACATCGAGCAGGTGGATGCGCCTGACAAGGTCTACCATTACCCAGTGAACCGTGCGGTGGCACAGTTCGTCGGCCAGGCCACCTTCGTCCCGGCCCGCCTGAACGGCGTCTTAGCCGAGTCCGACCTCGGGCGGTTTGCGTTCGAAGCGAGGGCGCGCGCGCCTGAACTGGTCGAACTTCTCGTGCGCCCTCGCGACGTGTCGCTGGAGGCCGACCCCGAGGGCATCGCCGTCGTCCTCGCGCGACAGTTCCAGGGGCCGGAGACGGTCTACCTGGTGCAACTTCCATGCGGCGTGCAACTTCAGACCAGCCAACCCTCGTATGTCGACATCTCTCCGGGTACGCGGGTGCGTGTCCGCTGTAACCGCGCACGACTGGCCGCGTTCGACCGCAATGCGCAAGTCGGCCTCACTGTCGCCCCGAGCGCGGCGATCGGCCCGCGCAGTGGAGCAGCGGAGACCGATGATCGCGCCGGTGCGGCGGGTACCGAGCCCGTCGTGCCCGACGGCCGCGACGTGCGGGAGCCGATCGAGCGCCGGCTCCCCTAAGACGTCCTGGCGCAGGTTCGAGGCCAGTTCTTCCGCCAGCGGTCATCGCCGGGATCGAGGCGCACTCGGCTGATCCCCGCACGGATGTCAGGAAAATCCTGATCATGACAGGTCCAGCTTCCTGGTGTAGGATAGGCGGCAGCGAAGGGGAGTCACCCGGGGTGTCCTCTCCCGGATGCTGTCGGCGTGAAGTGAGGAGACATATGGGAAAAGGGAGGCTCTGGAAGCGTTCCCTGCGTGCTGGGGTACTTACTCTGCTGGCTGTGGCCTTCACTGGCTGCGCCATCGGCAACGGCCCGCAGTCGGTCAATCGCCCCGCCGGGGACAGCATGCGCAAGATCTGGGATTTGTTTCTCCCGATCTTCTGGCTTTCCGTCGTGATCTTCGTGCTCGTCACCGCGATTCTGCTGTTCGCCCTTTGGCGCTTCCGGCAACGGCCAGGTGAGGATCGTCACCCCGAGCAACTGCACGGTAACACCCGGCTCGAAATCGCCTGGACGATGGCACCGGCCGTGATCCTGGCCATCATCGCGGTACCGACGCTCTCCCTCATCTTCGAACTCGACCGCAAGCCCGGCCCCGAGGCACTGACCGTTCGCGCCATCGGCCACCAGTGGTGGTGGGAGTTCCAGTACCCCGAACTGAACGTGGTCACGGCCAACGAGCTGCACCTGGTCGTCGACCGGCCGGTACGGATCGAGCTCCATTCCGTCGACGTGATCCATAGCTTCTGGGTACCCCGGCTGGCGGGCAAGCGCGACGTGATCCCCGGCTGGAACAACGTGTTGACGTTCACCCCCCAGGAAGTGGGGGTTTTCCCCGGCCAGTGCGCCGAATTCTGCGGTATCCAGCACGCGAACATGAAGTTCACCGTCGTCGTTCAGACACAGGAAGAGTTCGACGCCTGGATCCGCCAGCAGCAGCAACCAGCGGCCGAGGTGCCGGCCGATCCCCTGGCAGCCCAGGGCCGGGAGCTGTTCCTCACTCCGGCCAACGCCTGCATGGGGTGCCACACCGTGGCCGGGACTGAAGCGCAGGGGAAGGTCGGCCCCGACCTGACGCATGTCGGGAGCCGTGGTATCATCGCGGGCGGGATGCTCGAGAACACCCCGGAGAACCTCGCTCGCTGGCTGAGAAACCCGCAAGCCGTCAAGCCCGGCAACAAGATGGTGCTTCC
Source organism: Thermomicrobiaceae bacterium (assembly GCA_014874455.1). Classification (GTDB taxonomy): domain Bacteria; phylum Chloroflexota; class Chloroflexia; order Thermomicrobiales; family Thermomicrobiaceae; genus Thermalbibacter. The sequence goes on along the minus strand of JADBJL010000114.1, from coordinate 24,021 downwards.
ACGGCAGCTTACCGACCAAGAGATCCAAGCACTCGTGGCCTACCTGACGAGTCTGAAGTAGAGGCGCCGCGCACGGAGTGAGCCAGAGGAGTTCGTGCAGATGGTCGAGTCCGCGCTCAAGCTGGAACGCGCTCGGTACGAGCGCTCAGCGCTCGTCGAGTGGTTGACGACCGTCGACCACAAGAAGATCGGGATCCTCTACTTCTGGACATCGATCGTGTTCCTGCTCATCGCTGGGTTCCTCGCTTTGCTCATCCGCACCCAGTTGATCGTGCCCGAGAACACCTTCTTAGGCCCGGAGACGTACAACCAGGTCTTCACCATGCACGGGACGATGATGGTGTTCTTCGTGGGGATGCCGCTCAACGCCGCGTTCTTCAACTTCTTCGTCCCGCTGATGATCGGCGCGCGCGACGTCGCCTTCCCACGGCTCAACGCCTTCAGCTACTGGGCGTTCCTGCTCGGCAGCCTCTTGATGCTGAGCGGGTTCCTCTTCGGCGCGGCGCCCGACGGCGGATGGTTCGGCTACGCCAACTTGACCAGCAGCAAGCTCTACTCTCCCGGGCTCAACATCGATTTCTGGGTAATGGGCCTGCAGGTGCTCGGCGTCGCTTCGCTCGCTTCGGCGCTCAACTTCTTCGTGACCATCGTCAACATGCGCGCACCCGGCATGAGCCTGATGCGCATGCCGGTCTTCGTCTGGATGACGCTGATCACCGCCATCCTGATCTTGCTGGCTTTCCCCTCCTTGACCGTCGGCCTGGTCATGATCATGTTCGATCGCTACTTCGGGACGAACTTCTTTAACCCGGCCGCTGGCGGCGACCCCGTGATCTGGCAGCACCTGTTCTGGATCTTCGGTCACCCCGAGGTCTATATCCTGATCTTGCCCCCGATGGGGATGATCTCGGAGATCCTGCCGACGTTCTCTCGCAAGCCGCTGTTCGGCTATACCTTCGTCGTCTTCGCCGGGATGGGTATCGCCTTCCTCTCCTTCGGTGTCTGGGCGCACCACATGTTCGCTGTCGGCATGGGCCCGGTGCCGAACGCCGTCTTCGCGACCACCACGATGCTGATCGCGATCCCGACCGGCGTCAAGATCTTCAACTGGCTCGGCACGCTCTGGGGCGGCTCGATCCGCATGACCACCGCTCTCCTGTTTGCGGCGACCTTTATCTCGATGTTCACGATCGGCGGCATCTCCGGTGTCATGCACGCCAGCGTGCCGATCGACTACTGGCAGACCGACAGCTACTTCGTGGTCGCCCACTTCCACTATGTCCTGTTCGGCGGGCTGGTCTTCGCCGTTCTGGCGGCCACGTACTACTGGTTCCCGAAAATGTTCGGGCGGATGCTGGACGAGCGGCTGGGCAAGCTGCACTTCGTGCTCACCCTCATCGGCTTCAACCTGACCTTCTTCCCCATGCACTTCCTCGGCATCGACGGCATGCCACGCCGGATTTACACCTACAGCGCAGGCATGGGTTGGGATCTCTGGAACCTGGTGATCTCCATCGGCGGATACCTGACCGCGCTCTCCTTCCTGGTGTTCCTGTACAACGTCGTGCGCACGTTCCAGCGGCCCGCCGATGCGCCAGCCGACCCATGGGACGGCCGAACGCTCGAGTGGTCGATCCCCTCGCCACCGCCCGCCCACAACTTCGACGTCGTGCCGGTGGTGCGCGGGCGTGACGCCTTCTGGATCGAGAAGTACGGCGCCGAGGAAGTCGTCGGCCCGACGCCGGAGCGCCATGGCCCACCAACCGGTGGCAGCCCACAGCGGCCGCACAATCCGGATCCAGGGCAGCACGCCGGGCATGGCCCGAGCACGCCCTCCGGCCACGGCGGTCAAGCCCACATCCACCTGCCGCCGCCCTCCTGGTTCCCGCTCTCGACGGCGATCGGGCTCACGTTGATGGGCACCGGCATGGTCATGCACGCGAGCGACACGCTCGGAAGCCTCGGCTTCCCGGTGGTCGGCCTCGGGATCGCCGTTGTCGTCGTGAGCTTGTTGGGCTGGACGTTCGAGCCGATCCACGAGGAGGCGCACGCGTAGGTTCGCACACCAGACCTTCTCGGAGTGGAGTCGGCAACAGCACACGAGACGGTAGGGAGGAGCTGAGGTCTTGAGCAGTACAGCGGTCGGCCACGCGCCGGAAGCCCACGCCACGACCACCGGCATCTCGCACAACAAGATGCTGATGTGGACTTTCTTGGCCTCGGACTGCATGTTCTTCGGCTCGCTGATCTGGGTCTACACGGCCTACCGGGGTCGGAGTACCCAGGGGCCCTATCCTCAGGAGATCCTGAATATCCCGTACACCTCCGTCAGCGCGGCCGTCCTGTTGCTGAGTAGCCTCGCGATGGTGCTAGCGCTGCACGGGATCCAGCACGGGAACATGCGCCGCTTCCGCGTCTGGCTGGGCGCCACGGCAGCGCTGGGCGCGCTCTTCCTTGGTGGCCAGTACTTCGAATTCACCGAGTTCTACCGCCACGGGCTCTCCCTTCAGCAGAACCTCTTCGGGACGACGTTCTTCGTGCTGACCGGCTTCCACGGGACGCACGTCGGGATCGGGATCATCTGGCTGGTTACCCTGATCTTGCTGTCGCTCTTCGGCCGGCTAAGCCCGGCGAACGCGGAACGCGTCGAAGTCGCCGGCCTCTACTGGCACTTCGTCGACATCGTCTGGATCGTCATCTTCACGCTCGTATACCTGATTCCGTATTGAGGCCGCCGGCGCAGCGAACGAGAGGAGCTGACCTATGGAACACGCACCGCAGGCGCTGGAACGTCCCCATCCGGGGCCACTGACCTATGTCAAAGTCGCGGTGATCCTGGCCATCGTCACGGTCATCGAGGTGGCAACCTACTACCTTGTTAACTACCTTCACGGGACTATCGTCCCGATCCTGCTGGTGCTCTCGGCAGCCAAGTTCTTACTGGTCGTCGGCTTTTACATGCACCTGAAGTTCGACGCGCCGCTGCTGCGCGGCATCTTCGGGTGGGGCCTCACCGTCGCTATCGGCATCACGCTCGCGATGCTGGCCCTCTACCAACTCTGAGCCGCGCCGGCGCAACGAGCTGACAGGACGGAGAGGGTAACGCACGACAACGAGCCCATTTCAAGGCATACTTGTTGACTGGGCGTCCGGCCTTCAGCATCGACACTCTGCGAGGCCGGCGTTTCCTTGCGCGCCGTTCGGACGCGACCATGTCAGCGACCACGGGCGTACTCCACGACCAGAAACGAGCAGCGGCTCGCTCAGCACAGCAGCCACCACCGGTCTCGCTGCGAGCGAGCCGAATACCGGGAAATGCGTGACGGTCGGGCAGGGTTTGGAGGAGGACATCGTACATGATCGGCACTGCACTCACGATCGCGATCGTGGCCGGCGTCGCAGCCGTCCTTTACGGGGCTGCACTGGTGCGCTGGGTACTCGCTCAGCCAGGGGGCGACGATCGCATGCGGGCCATCGCCTCGGCCATCCAGGAGGGTGCCGAGGCATACATGCGGCGACAGTACTCGCTTGTCGCCGTCGTCGCGGTCGTCATCGGCGCACTGCTATGGCTCTTTCTCAACCTGACGACGGCCATCGGCTTCCTCATCGGTGCGACGGCCTCAGCCCTGGCCGGCTTCATCGGCATGAGTGTCGCGGTACGGGCCAACGTCCGCACTGCCGAAGCCGGCAAGCGTAACCTCGAGTCCGCTCTGACCCTCGCCTTTCGGGGTGGGTCAGTCACCGGGTTGCTCGTCGCGGGCCTGGGCCTGCTGGCGGTGAGCGGCTTCTACGCCGCGACCCGCGACGTCGCCGCCCTTGTGGGCCTGGGCTTCGGCGGGAGCCTCATCTCGGTATTCGCGCGCATCGGAGGCGGCATCTACACCAAGGCCGCCGACGTCGGTGCCGATCTCGTGGGCAAGGTCGAGGCCGGTATCCCAGAGGACGACCCGCGCAACCCCGCGGTGATTGCCGACAACGTCGGCGACAACGTCGGCGACTGCGCCGGGATGGCTGCCGACCTCTTCGAGACCTACGCCGTGACGGCCATTGCTGCGATGCTGCTCGGCAACCTAGTGTTCGACGGGAACGAGACAGCGATCGTCTACCCGCTGGTGCTCGGCGCTGCCTCGATCCTCACGTCGATCGTCGGCACGTTCTTCGTCCGGCTCGACCGCAGCCGTTCGATCATGCGCGCACTCTACAAGGGCCTGGCGGCCAGCATGATCCTGGCCGCCGTCCTCTTCCTGCCCCTGACCGGCTGGCTCATGGGCGGCAACCCGGTGATCACCGATTCTCCAGTGACCCTCTTCGGCATCACGCTCACGCTACCAGCGACGGCGAAGCTCTGGCTCAGCGCGCTCATCGGTCTGATCGTGACGCTCGGCGTGGTCGTCTTCACGGAGTACTACACCTCGGAGAAGTACGGGCCGGTGAAGCGGATCGCGCTCGCCTCGGAGACGGGCCACGCGACCAACATCATCGCCGGGCTGGCGGTCTCCATGCGGGCGACCGCTTTGCCGATCATCTTGATCGCGCTCGCGATCTACACGGCCTACAACCTGACCGTGTCGCCCACCACTCCGTACGCCGGGCTCTACGGCCTCGCGGTCGCCGCGATGGCGATGCTCTCGATGACCGGCATGATCGTGGCGATCGACTCCTTCGGGCCGATCACCGATAATGCTGGCGGTATCGCGGAGATGGCCGAGTTGCCGGAGAGCGTTCGGGCGGTCACCGACCCGCTGGATGCGGTGGGCAACACCACCAAGGCGGTGACCAAGGCGTACGCGATCGGCTCGGCAGGCCTCGCCGCCCTCGTCCTCTTCGCCTCGTACTTCCTGGAAATCAGCGGCACCGTCGAGTTCGAGCTGTCCAACCCGCGGGTGGTGATTGGCCTGCTGGTCGGCGCCATGCTTCCCTACCTCTTCGCCAGTATCCTGATGGAGGCGGTAGGGAAAGCGGGCGGCGCCGTGGTACAGGAAGTGCGCCGCCAGTTCCGGGAGATCCCCGGCCTGCTCGCGGGCACCGCTCGCCCGGAGTATGGCCGCGCGGTCGACATCGTCACGCGGCGAGCGCTGCGCGAGATGTTGATCCCGGCCTTGCTGCCTGTCCTCGGCCCCATCGTCGTCGGCATCACGCTGGGCAAGGAAGCGGTCGGCGGCCTGCTGATCGGATCCATCACCACCGGCCTCTTCGTCGCCATCTCGATGACGACCGGCGGTGCCGCCTGGGACAACGCGAAGAAGGCGATCGAAGCGGGCGCGCACGGTGGCAAGGGCAGCTTCGCCCATCAGGCTGCTGTGACGGGCGACACTGTCGGTGATCCCTACAAGGACACCGCTGGCCCTGCCATCAACCCGATGATCAAGGTCGTCAATATCGTCGCGCTCCTGCTCGTCGCCGCGCTCAACTGGTAGGAAGCGGCTGGCCAGCCAGCCGCTCATGTTCCACACCCGCCCGGCCCCTTAACCGGCCCGGCGGGTGTGCTCTGTCAGAGCGCACGTTCACTCGAATGGCGGCGCCGGTTCGCGGGTCAACGGCCACGCGCGGGTAGCCTGCTCGACCTCGGAGCGAAGCGGCAGGGACGGTTGGGCGCCCGCGCGCTGCACAGCGAGCGCTCCGGCCCACACCGCGCGCTCAGCGATCGACATCCAGTCGAGCCCCTGAGCGAGGAGCGAGACCAGCGCGCCGATAAAGGCATCACCGGCTGCGGTGGTATCGACGACGTCGACCGCGGGGGCCGGGACGCGGAACCGCCCGGCCGGGATCGAGAACAAGGCACCGCCAGCACCGAGGGTTACCACTACCGCGCCCACGCCATGCCGGTGCAGTCGCTCCACTGCCCGCTCGATGGGCGCGTCCCCAGTGCCGGCGAGCTGGCGAGCCTCCAGGTTGTTGACGACCAGGATGTCCGCCAGCTCGAGCAGCGCTCGCGCTTCCGGCATGAACGGTGTGGCGTTCAGCACGGCCGTCGCCCCTGCCGCCCGGGCCGCCGACAGGGCCGCACGAACAGCCGCGATCGGCACCTCGAGCTGGGTACAGACCACGTCCCCTGGGCCGATCCGCCCGGCGAGCGCGACCTCGACTTCCTCTGCCGTAAGCGTGCCGTTCGCGCCGGGGACGATGGTGATCGCGTTCTCACCCGATTGAGCGACGAGAATCAGTGCCACTCCCCCCGGCACCTCAGCACGCCGGGCAACCGATTCGATATCGACGCCGCTCCCGGCAAGGTCGGCGAGTCGTTGCACGCTGTAGGGATCGTCCCCAACGGCGCCGACCATCACGACAGGCGCGCCCATGCGTGCTGCCGCGATGGCCTGGTTGGCGCCCTTACCCCCGCCGTACGTCGCGAACGTCTCACCCCCCACGGTCTCGCCCGGCGCGGGAAACCGTGGCGCTCGCACGACAAGGTCGGTATTGACACTACCGACGACATAGACGCTGCCCATGGCACACACCTCACTGTCCTGTCGCGGACTCGGTGGGTGGTACGATGCGCAAGCGTGTCTGGAAGAACTGGCGAACAAAGCGCCAGCGAAGCTGCCGCCAGGCCCGCTGCGCCTGTGCCAGCTCGCCCGCGGTCGGCGAACGCCCGCCATACCGCTCACGCGTGTAGAGGTCGGCGAGAAACCACGTGAGGTGGCGAGTACCAGGCAACGCGCTGGCGACCAGCGCAGCCAGCTCGTAAGGGGTCATCGTCGCCTCGTACGGCAGGCCCGAGAGGCGTGCGGCCCGCTGTACCTTCAGCATGAGCTGGCCGATCGGCGACAGGCCTCTCGTGCCCCAGAACCAGGCTACCAGTCCCGCCATCACCAGGAGGGTCGACAGGAGTGCGGCCACACGGAGCGCGACGAGCCAGCGCGGCGTACCCTGCTCCGGCAGCGGGCCGAGAGCGCCAACTGCACCCGCACCCTCTGGCAAACCGAACTCCTCGGGAGAGAGGAACCGGCGCTCATCGCCCGGAAAGGTCGAAAGAGATCCACCTGGCCCAGCTCCGCCGCTCAACCCCTCGGCACCAGGGACGATACCTCGAGCGATGGGCGACCGCGCGGCCGTCGGTTCGAAGGGGATCCAGCCATAGCCGGGGAAATACGCCTCGACCCAGGCGTGCGCGTTCAGATCCCGGTAGAGAAAACCACCCGCTTTCTCGTCATACTCCGCTGGGTAATAGCCCACGACGATCCGGCTCGGGATGCCGAGGATCCGCAGCAGCACCACCATCGAGGTCGCGTAATAGGTACAGTAGCCTTCGGGGCGTTCGAAGAGCACGTAGTCGACGATGTCGGCGACACGCGGCTGCGTGATGTTCTCGTTGTAGGTGATGTGCGTTCGCAGGTAGCTCTCGATCGCCTCGGCGACGTCGTAGGCGTTCGTCTTCCCGGCGGCGAGCGAGCGAGCCAGCTCGACTGTGCGTGCCGAGACGGTGGGTGGGAGCTGTGTGTATCGCTGGTAAATCGCCACTGGATACACGCCGTAGTCGGTCGCGATGATGTCTTGCCAGGGCATGAAGGGATCGCTCTGTCCCGAGTAGAGCTGCATAGCGAGCTGCGCGGCCTGACGGAGTTGCTCGGGAGTCGCGACACTGGTGCTCGAGACGATCTCGTAGCGGTAGCCCTTGCGGATCGCATCCTGTGCGAAAACCGCCTCGACATCATCGTAGACAGGTAACGGGCCGCTGTACCACAGGTACTTGACGCGGTACCCACTCTGGTCATCGATGTAATAAGTCGCCTCGATACCCCGCTGGCGGAGCTGGCGCAACAAGGCCTGAATTTCAGGCAGTTCGGGCGGTGAGCCGTACTGCGGCCGTTCACTACCTTGCGGCGTCGGGGTGACGTCCGGTGCGGCAGTCGGAGTCGGCTGCTCGCCTCCTTCCAGGACAGGCTCTGGTGTTGGGATATCACCGGCCTCGGGCGTCGGCGCCGGGGTGGGCTGCGGCGGAGTGAAATCGGCCTGCTTCAAAAGCTCCACCAGCGGCCGCAGTTCTGGTGGCACGGCACTGAGCTGGACGCCTTGCACGTCGATCACCACTCCCTGGGAGTCGTACCAGCTCATCTGAACGCGCACCGGTCGGCTGACCGAGACAGGCTGGCCACTCGTAAAGATCAGGGCGCTGCGGGGCTCGATCACCTCGACGGCAAAGCGCTGCTGCACCCGCGCTTCAGCCGACCAGGCCACAGTCGGTAACGGCTCGTCGGCTCGGAGCTCGAGGAGCGGCCCGTTCACGAGGCCAGACCGTTCGTATGGTGGCACATCGGCCTGGTTTGACGGATCCAGATCGGTCAGCCAGCCCTGGCCGGTGAAGATGTTGTACCGGTGGGCGACGAGGTACGGCGCGGCCTCACCCTGCACCAGCAAGACCGGCGTATCGCTGAGCCGGAGCGGGCCGCCAAGCTGGAACGAGTTACCGAAGGAGGCGAAGCCCCCGACGCCGCGGCCGCCTGGGCCACGAACCGACGGAAACCAGCGCGCCAGCGTATCGCGGGCTTGCTCCCACGGGCCGTCCACCTCACGCCAAGCAGCCGCCGCGCGCTGGCTGTGCACGGAGAGTGGAACCAGCCAGCCGCCAACCATCACCGCGACTGCCAGATAACTCAGCACCCACAGGGCCTGCCAGGCGATCGTTCCGGAATACGGCACGCCCAGGCGACGCCACGACCACTCGCGCGCCGCGAGGTTCACCCTGCCGACCAGGATCATTGCGGCAAACAGGTAGAGGAACAGATAGGCTAGCGACACCTTGCGCGAGTAGCCCAGGTTCGTGAGCACGACGATCCCCGGTAGCAGGACGCTCAGCCAGGGGTGCCGTTGCCGCAGCACGAGCCAGGTCGCGCAGTAGGCGATCAGGTAATGGATAGCCGCCATCAAGAGGATGAACAGGTAGAGATCCTCGGCCCGCTGGCCGTGCTGGATGGCCGCGAACCACTCGGCCCAGCGCGTCCAGAGGAACCAGAGCTTGTCGCTCAAACCGCCAAGCTGGTCGCTGAGCTGTTTGCTCATGCGCCAGAGGATCACACCAGCGCCGAAGACGACCATCACCAGGTGGGAGAGCCAAGTCGGCAACCGGCGCCATCCCGACAGCACCAGCCCGATGACCAGTCCAGCGACGGTGATTCCCGGCAGGATGGTCAGCCCGTCGACCCAGTCCGCACGCACGGTCGACCATGTCGCCGTCAGAGCCACAATCGCGACGAGCCAGAAGGTCGACCACCCGGCTTGCGGGCTCAGGCGTCTCCACCAGGTCTTGGTCATCGCACGCTCTCCGCCTCTCGCCAGCACGCCGACAGGTCACCGGCTCGCGGCCGCTGGCACGCCAGCGCCTCGCCCCTGTCCCGCCAGCGCCCGCGCGATATCGTCCCCATACTTGACGAGATAAGTCGGGACGCCCACGGCTGCAAGGTCGCTCACCACCAGCAGGCTGCTCTCAGCGCTACCGAACGTACTCGGCTCCACGATGACCGCCATACTGCGCACATGCCGCGCGGCCAGCTCGACGAAGCCGCGCACCCAGCTCTCGTCCGTCGAGGGCGTGATGACGATCGCGGTGCTGTGTCGCGTGAGGGATCCCGCCTCCGACACCAGCAACTCGGCGAGCGGTCGCTCGCCGTCGGCGCTGAGGATGGCGAGGAGTTCGAGGATCTTCACCATCTGCCGAGCGCCCCGGTCAGCGGGAATCATGACCGGCTGGCGGGTGTTGGCGATCAAGCCGACGTTCCGATTCTGGTCGAGAAAGTGCCGCGCCAGTGACGCGGCGATCGTCACGGCATATTCCTCGGTCGAGTCGAGCCAGAAACTGAGCGGGAGCGCTTCGCCAGCGACCGGGCGCCGGCCACCGCTCGGATCCGCGGCGCGCACGTGGTGCCGCGCTTCCATGTCGAGGACGATCCAGATGTCAGTCGAGGGGTCGAGCTCGAACTCCTTCACCATGAGCTGGCCCGTTCTGGCAGTGGCCGACCAGGCGATCCGGTTGAAGCTGTCGCCCGGCAGGTACTGCCGCACACCAGCGGCGTTCGGGGTCACGAAGGGAGTACGTCGCTGGAGCGAACTCCCGCCGGCCAGCTCGCCGTGGGGTAGCCGGAAACCGCTGAGATCGACCGTGGCCGGATAGACCACCAGTTCCTGGACATGCGGCACGATCTGCCGGGTCGGGAACAGGCCGAACGGGTCTCCGGACGAGAGCGTCAGCGGGCCGAGCCGGAAGCGGCCCCGCCGGGCGCACCAGGTCTGGGCTTTCCAGTTCGCAGCGTCGCGCGCGGCTAGGTGGATCACGCGGCTCAGGCGGTGGCCAGGGAGATCCGAGTGATCCATCACTTCCACCCAGAGCTTCGCGAAGCGGCTGGTGTTCTCCACCCGTATCCGCTCGACCAGCAGGTCTCCCACCTGTGCCCGGTCAGTCGCTGTCCGTCGCGTGACGATCAGGCCGCGCAGGCTGAGGCGGCTCCACACGTACGAGAGGAGCAGCAAGCCGAGGAGCACGAAGAAGAGCTTGTCGAAGACCTTCCAGCGGTTAAGCTGTGAGAGCGCGAGGATCAGCAGCGCCAGCGCGCTGAGCTTGAGCCAGTTCATCGCTCCGCACCAAACGGCAAGCGACGCCGGGGCGCGTCGGCCGGTCGCGAGACGGCCGGACGGGCGCCAGGGACGGGGATCTTCGACAGCACGTCGCGCACGACTGAGCGGCTATCGACGTTCCGCATCCGGGCGGCCGGGCTGACGATGATACGGTGTGCCAGGGTGACCTCGGCGAGCTCCTTGATGTCGTCCGGGATGACATAGTCGCGCCCCTGCATCGCGGCCCAAGCGCGCGACGTGTTGTAGAGCGCCAAGGATCCCCGCGGCCCGGCGCCCAGGTAGACCTCCTCGTGCTGGCGGGTCGCCTCCACGATCGAGACGATGTACTCCTTGAGGAGGTCGTCGACATGCACCCGTCGCACGGCTTCCTGGGCTTCGACGAGATCGTCGACGGAGACCACTTGACCCAGCCGCTCCAGCGGGTGCTGGTAGTGCTGGCGGTTCAGGATCTCGATCTCGCTCCGGTGATTGGGATAGCCGAGCGAGATGCGGATCAGAAACCGGTCAAGCTGGGCCTCGGGGAGCGGGAAGGTGCCCTCGTACTCGATCGGGTTCTCAGTGGCCAGCACGATAAACGGTATCGGAAGCTGGTAGGTGACGCCATCGACGGTGACCTGCCGCTCTTCCATCGCCTCCAGGAGTGCCGACTGCGTCTTGGGTGTCGCCCGGTTGATCTCGTCGGCCAGAACGATCTGCGCCACCACTGGCCCCGGGCGATACTCGAACCGCCCCGTCTGCTGGTTGAAGATGCTCACGCCCGTCACGTCGGAAGGCAGGAGGTCAGGGGTGAACTGGATGCGCTTGAAGCTCGATCCAATGCTGCGGGCAATCGCCTTGGCCAGCACCGTCTTCCCGACACCCGGGACGTCCTCGATCAGCACGTGGCCCCGGCACAGCAGGGCCACGAGCACCAAGCGCACTTCACGAGATTTGCCGACGATGACCCTCTCGACGTTCTCGCTGATCACCTCGGCGAGTGCCCGCACGTCAACGCTCATAGCCGTTCCTCTTCTCGAACACCGCAATCGCCTCGGGTAACGCGCGGGAGACGGATCGACCGCACGCATATGAACGAGTCCGCGTCTCTCCCATCGCACACGCTTCGCACCGGTACATCCAGGTCGCCCCTCCCCCAACCATCGCTCGCGCTTCCCTACCCGAGACACCGCGAATTATAGCAATCAGTCGGTCTCGAACCACGTGGCGGCACCCCACCGAAGCGAGACAGACTCACGTGCCCCAGTGTCAAGCGCCCTTTCCTGGCCGAGCCTCGCGCAGGAGCCCTGTGCCCGACCCCCGGCGCCGACTCAGCGGGCTCGTCACAGGTACGCTTCGCCGGGCGGTTCGGATTCTGTGCAGGCCGAGGCATTCCACCGGCAGTCCCTTCCTCGAACATCGCGTACACGGCAGCGATGGGATCGCCCGTCACTCCGGGGCCCGTACTCGCAGAGCGTACGAGATCAGGCTAAGGAGACGTTAAGAACTCGCGACAAAGTGGCCAAGAAGGGGATGAGCCGGCGCGCATCCGGGCTGGGCAGCCAGCACCTGAGCCCCTCCCGAATGGCAGCACATGCTCAAGGCAGACCCTCGCCTCACGGCGAATCGTTCGTCGCTGCCACCCGACACTGAAGGCCTAACCGCGCACCTCTACCCGCGGCACGATACTAGCGGCGGGCAACCTGTCGACACGGATGCACCCGCCGCTAGCCGCGTGAGGAGGAGCACGGAACCTGCACGTCTGCTGCAACTATGTCAACGAACGAGACAGCGAGCGGTTGCAGTCGCCACTGCGAGCGCGGGGTCGCTCCCGTATAATGGGCCTGACGGAGGAGGCCACGGTGAGCGAGGCCGAGCGGCAGGGGGAAAAGCCACGCACCCTCATGCTCGTCGATGGGCATGGGCTCGCCTATCGCGCGTTCCACGCGCTACCCGATACGCTCGCGACGTCGAGCGGCGAGCCGACCAACGCTGTGTTCGGCTTTACCGCCATGCTCCTCGAGGTGCTTCGGGCCTTCAAGCCGGACTACGCGGTGGTCTGCTTCGACTCTGGCCGTACCTTCCGGCACGAGGTGTACGCCGAGTACAAGGCGCACCGGCCAGAGATGGCGAATGACCTGCGCCAGCAGATGGAGCGTATCCGGCAGATCCTCGAGGCGCTCAACATCCCGATCATGGTCAAGGAGGGTTATGAGGCGGACGACCTGATCGGCTCGCTCGCCGCCATCGCCCGCCAGCGCGGCCTCGAAGTCGTGATCGTGACCGGAGATAGCGACCTCCTCCAGCTCGCCGATGGGGGGATCCGGGTCGTGCTGCCAGGTCGCCAGCGATTCGGTGAGTTCCGCGTCTTCGACCGCCAGGCCGTGATCGAGCGCTACGGCTTCGCCCCGGAGCGGCTCCCCGAGTATAAGGCCCTGGTGGGCGATCCATCGGATAACATCCCTGGCGTACCTGGGATCGGCGAGAAGACCGCGACAAAGCTGATCCAGGCATACCCCTCGCTCGAGGCTATGGTCGAGCACCTCGACGAGATTACCCCGCCACGCATCCGCGACGCGCTCCAGGCCAATGCCGCGCAGGCGTTCACGAGTCGGGCACTCGCCACCATCGTCAGGGACATCGAACTGGACTTCGATCCCGAGGCATGCCGGGTCGGCTGGTACGAGCGCGAGCGGGCGCTGGAGCTCTTTCGCGAGCTCGAGTTTCGCAGCCTGGTGCCGAAGCTCCCCGAGCCGATCAAGCCCAGCGCAGTCTCGCGGCCACCTGTCCAGCCGAGTGCCCAGCGCACGGCCGTCTTGAACTCCGACGACCTGGCACGGCTCCTCGACGACCTCGCTCAGGCAGAGGCGATCGCGCTCGACGTCGAGACGACGGCGCTCCACCCGATGTACGCCGATCTGGTCGGCATCGCGCTCGCCACCGCGCGGGATCGAAGCTACTACATCCCGCTGGGGCACAGTACCGGGGACGACCAGCTCCCGGTCGACGAGGTGCGCCAGGCGTTGGCCACGCACCTGAGGCGCGTCGACCTCGCCGTCTATGCCCACCACGGCAAGTATGACGCGCTGGTGCTGGAACGTGCCGGCTTTCCTCGACCTCGCATCGCCTTCGATACCATGATCGCAGCCTACCTGCTCGGCGAGACCTCGATCGGGCTCAAGGAACTCGCCTTCACCAAGCTTGGGCTCGAGATGCAACAGATCGAGGAGCTAATCGGCCGGGGTCGCAAGCAGATCACGATGGATCAGACGCAGATCGCCCAGGCGACGAGCTACGCCTGCGCGGACGTCGAGGCGACCTATCGCCTGGTCGACGTGCTGCGCCCGGCGCTCGTCGAGCAGCGGCAGGAGCGGCTGTTCCAGGAGATCGAGCTCCCGCTGATCGACGTGCTGATCGATATGGAAAAGGTTGGCATCGCGATCGATACCGACTTTCTCGCGGAACTCTCAGCTCAGCTCGATGGCCAGATCCGGCAGCGCGAGTTCGAGATCTACCGGCTCGCTGGCCACCCCTTCAACGTCAACTCGACACAGCAGCTCGCCAAAGTGCTCTTCGACGAACTCCGCCTGCCCCGCGGACGCCGTACCAAGACGGGCTATTCGGTGAGCCAGGACGTGCTCGAAGCACTGCGCGACGCGCACCCGATCGTCGAGGCGATCCTCGAATACCGGCAACTCCTCAAGCTGAAGTCGACCTACGTCGACGCCTTGCCGCGGCAGGTTCACCCCCAGACCGGGCGCGTGCACACGATCTTTCACCAGACGGTGGCCGCGACGGGCCGGCTCAGCTCGTCCGATCCCAACCTGCAGAACATCCCGGCCCGCGGCGAGCTCGGCCAGCAGGTACGGCGCGCTTTCGTCGCCGACAACCGGCCGGGCTACCGGCCCTTCGACGAGCCAGCCGTTTTCCTTTCGACGGACTATTCGCAGATCGAACTCCGGTTGATGGCCCACTTCAGCGGCGACGAGGCGTTGACGCGCGCCTTCTGGGAGGGGAAGGATATCCACGCCGCCACGGCCGCCGAGGTCTTCGGCGTCTCGCTCGACGCCGTGACGCCGGAGATGCGGCGCATCGCGAAGGTGGTGAACTTCGGCATCATGTACGGGATGCAGGCCTTCGGCCTCGCCCGCGATACCGGCATGAGTCGTCAGGACGCCCAGCGCTTCATCGACCGGTACTTCGCCCGCTTCCCTGGAGTCCACCGCTACCTCGAGGAGACGAGGCGCCGGGCCGCCGAGCAGGGCTACGTCGAGAGCCTGTTCGGGCGGCGACGCTATGTCCCCGACATCCACTCCAGCAACCCGAACCGGCGCCTGGCCGCCGAGCGCATGGCCGTGAACATGCCGCTCCAGGGCACGGCGGCCGATATCATGAAACTCGCCATGATCCGGGTGCACCATGCACTCGCTGAGCGGCGACTGCGCAGCCGCATGCTGCTTCAGGTGCACGACGAGTTGCTCTTCGAAGCACCAGAGTCCGAAGTGCCTGAACTCGCGGCGCTGGCGGTGTCTTTGATGGAGGGCGTCGTCAAGCTGAACGTGCCGCTCGTGGTCGAGGCCAAAGTGGGCCTGAACTGGAATGACCTTGAGCCGATCCAAATCAAACTTGCTCGCTGACCCTTGCTCATGCGCGCAGCCGTGCGTAGAATTTCACGAAGGACGCGACCCTGCGGAATTCGGGTCGAGGAGGGGTGAACGGATGCCGATCTACGAGTATATGTGTACGTCCTGTAATCACAGCTTCGAGGTGCGGCAGCGGTTCAGCGACGACCCGGTGACGACCTGCCCGCGGTGCGGTGGAACAGTCCGCAGGCTCCTGTTCCCCGCCGGCATCATCTTCAAGGGCTCGGGCTTCTACATCACCGACAATCGGAAATCGAACACCGACTCGACGAACGGCCACGACAGTGCGAGGTCGAGCACAACAGCGAAAGCAGGATCGTCCGGCGACGAGGACTGAGGGCGGCCACCCTCACTTCGTCGTGTTCGGTGCCTCTCGTCTCGTCTGTTCCTGTGCTGCGGGGTGCTGACTGCTGTCGGCACCCCGCGCCTGTTGCACCATCCACGCCGTGAACGGATAAACTGAGCCTGCAGCGCGCTGGAGGACGTCCCCGCGAGTCGAGCTGCCAGTGCGCAACAGCCGGAGCGAAGCCGTTCTACCCGCGCAGGGGATTCGGCGGGCCAGCAGTCAGCACCTGCAGGGAATGCCACACGACCAAGACGGGGCAATCTCCGGAGGACGACCCCCCGGCGAGGGCAGCTAAGGGAGCGAGACGACGATCATGGCTTTGCAGATCACGAACACCATGTCACGGGAGAAAGAGCCGTTCCACCCGATCGAACCAGGGCGGGTGCGGATGTACGTCTGCGGCCCGACGGTCTACGCCGACGCCCACATCGGCCACGCGATGTCGGCGATCGTGTTCGATATGATCCGCCGCTACCTGGAGTACTCGGGCTACCAGGTCACCTATGCCATGAACTTTACCGATGTCGATGACAAGATTATCCAGCGTGCGGCCACACTCGGTATGGAGCCGAGCGCGCTCGCCGAGCAGCTCATCGACGCCTGGCTGGATGAGACCGCCGCGCTCAATATCAAGCCGGCCACGCTGTACCCTCGTGCCACCCAGGAGATCCCCACCATCATCGAGATGGTCGCCGGTCTGATCGCCAAGGGCCACGCGTACGCGGTCGAGGGTGGCGATGTCTTCTTCCGCGTCACCTCGTTCCCGGACTACGGCAAGCTCTCACGCCGCTCGCTCGATGAGATGCTGGCCGGTGCCCGCGTCGAGGTGGATCCCCGCAAGGAACACCCGATGGACTTCGCGCTCTGGAAAGGGGCCAAGCCCGGCGAGCCGGCCTGGGACAGCCCCTGGGGGCCCGGGCGACCCGGCTGGCACATCGAGTGCAGCGCCATGATCTACCGCCACCTCGGCGAGCAGATCGACATCCACGGTGGCGGCGCCGACCTGATCTTCCCGCACCACGAGAACGAGATCGCCCAGTCGGAAGCCTTTACCGGCAAGAAACCGTTCGTCCGCTACTGGGTTCACAACGGGCTGCTCCAGCTCGGTGGCGAGAAGATGAGCAAGTCGATCGGCAACTTGATCACGATCCGCGAGCTGCTGGAGCAGGGGGGCGCGGGCCCATTCCGCCTGCTCGTCCTCAGCTCACACTACCGCAGCCCGCTCACCTTCACCGATGAGGCCTTCGAGGCGGCGCGCCGGGGTCTGGCCCGGTTGCGCAGTGCGGTGCGGGGCTACGACCCCGAGGCTGCGCCGCCGGAGCGCCCGGCGTCCGAGCTGGCCGACCTGGCCGATGCAACACGGACGGGCTTCCGGCAGGCGATGGACGACGACTTCAACACACCGGTCGCGCTCGCCCACCTCTTCGAACTAGCGCGCTCGATCAACCGGGCCCAGGCAGCGGGGACCGACCGCACGGCGATCCGCTACGCGCAGGCTGTGCTCGCCGAGCTGAGCGGCGTGCTGGGCCTGCGGCTGGACGAGCCGGAGGTTCCAATCGGCCGCGCGGTCGAGCCCTTCATCCAGCTCCTGATCGAGATCCGATCCGAGCTCCGCCAGCAGCGGCAGTGGGCGCTCGCCGACCGGATCCGCGAGCGGCTGGCTGAACTGGGGGTCGTCCTGGAAGACACACCGACCGGTACCAACTGGCGCTGGGCGTGAGTGGGCTCGAATACCTCTACGGGCGGAACGCGGTCCACGAGGCGTTGCACGGGCGGCGACGTCACCGGCTTCTGCTGGTGGCCGAAGGCATCGAGCGGCACGGGCGGATCCAGGAACTGGTCACGCTGGCCCAGGCCCGGCGCATCGAGGTGCGCCTGGTGCCGCGGCGCGAGCTCGACCGGCTACTCGGCCCGGTCAATCACCAGGGGGTGGCGCTCGAGACCAGCTCGTACCCCTATGTGCATCTCGATCAGATCCTCAACCAGGGAGGCGGCAGGCCGATTCTGGTGCTCGATCACCTTCAGGATCCGCAGAACCTCGCCACGCTGCTGCGTACGGCTGAAGCGGTCGGCGTGGCCGGCGTCGTGCTTCCGGAGCGCCGAGCCGCTGGCGTCACACCGGCTGTGGTCAATGCCTCGGCGGGCGCCGTGGAGTACCTCTGGATCGCGCAGGTGGTCAACCTGGCACGCGCTGTGGACGAAGCGCGCGACTGCGGCTACTGGGTGACCGCGTTGGAGCCTGGCCCCGGCGCGCACAGCCTGTTCGAGGCCGACATCCCCACCCCGGCGCTGCTGATCGTTGGCTCGGAGGGGCGCGGGATGTCGCCAGTCTTGCTCAAGCGCGCCGATCTCCAGGTTGTGCTGCCCATGCACGGGCGTGTCACGTCCTTGAACGCAGCCGTGGCCGGCTCCATCGCCCTGTATGAACTCCTCCGCCGGGAGACGATGTCTCGCGAGCGACACACTTCGGTAGCACGTTGAGCAGCCCCCGTTGACCATCTTGGCGTGCGCGAGTCGTCCCCAATGGGGCGACACTGGACGCGCCATGCCCAGGAGACCCGCCGCACGATCCGTGCTTCGCTGTCGCTCTCGTCGCCTGTGCCCGACGCACAGCGAGCGAGCCGCCCGCTCGTTTTCATGCCGTGCTTACCACACGTGATCCCCCGCGCTACGCCAAAGAGCGTATGGACGCCACTTCTGCATGCCCGTACACCGAGGGTGCGCTGTCGATACCTGTCCTCTCTGTGAGTGATCGACAGTGGCGGAGGGCGCGATGACGGTGGTCGTATCGGTCATGGTTATCTCCTGTGCTGTCCTCTTCGGGAGAGCGATCCTGTTCCCGCGGATGCGTGGACAGATCGAAAACGACGCCACCGTCGCGCCAGGAAGAGGGCTCCAGCACAGAGACCGGCAGCGCGTCCTGATCCTCTGGGCCGCGATCGGCGGCGGACATGAGGCAATGGCCAGCGCGCTCCAGTGCGAGCTGGAGCGAGCCGGTCACGAGGCTGTGTCGATCGACGGCCTCCGCTCCATGTCACCGCGCCTGGATCGCTTGCTGCGTTCAACGTACCAGTTTCAGCTCGAGCATGCGCCCTGGAGCTACGAGCTAATCTTTCACTTCCTCGACCTCACGCCAATCGCCGGCGCCATCCGGCTCCTCTGCGGGCTCCTCTTCGGCCGCCGCCTGCAGCGAATCGTCGAGCGCGAGCGACCCGACCTCGTCGTGTCGACCTATCCCCTCGTGACGGCCACCCTGGGCTGGCTGCGGCTGACCGGCCGCCTGGCAACCCCGACCGTCGCGGTGATCTCGGACTACGGCGTGCACAGGCTCTGGACGGCCCCTGGCATCGACCGGCACCTCGTCGTCTCGGCTCCCAGCGCCCGCGCAGTACAGAGAGCCGGGAGCAACTCCGCCTGCGTGATCCGGCCGCCGCTGGCGCCGGCCTTCACGGCACTGCCGCTTGATCGAGCGGCGGCCCGCCGCGCCCTGGGCATTCCGGAGGACGCACTCGTGACCTTGATCACCGGTGGGGCGTGGGGTGTCGGCGCGCTCGCTGAGACGGTTGACCTCGCGGTCTCTGCTGGCGCCTTCGCCGTCGTCGTGACTGGCCGGAATGCGCGGCTGCGAGCCAGGCTGGAGCGACGTTTCCACGGGTGCCCGAATGCGCTCATCCTCGGCTGGGTGAACGATATGCCCCGGCTCATGGCGGCAGCGGACTGCCTTATCCAGAACGCTGGCGGGGTCACCTGCCTGGAAGCGATCGCCCTCGGCAGACCCATCATCGTCTACCGGCCGATCCCAGGCCACGGGCGTCTCAACGCTCGCCTGATGGAGGAGATCGGCATAGCCCGCTGGGCGCGCGGCGCCGATGAGCTGCGCCAGATGCTTCGCGCCATGGTCTCTGGCACGTTACGCCTCTCCACGCCGTGCTTCGAGAGCGACCTGCCGGCAAGCGCGGCGGTCCTGAGCATGGAGCCACTTCCGGCCACGCGTTCAGGGCACACGTCGCCTTCTCGGTCACTCCCCCGGCTCCTCCCGGTTGCTGCATCGCTCGCGGCCGCAGCGCTCTGGATCACGCTGTCGCCTGGCGCGCTCGCCATGACCGGCCGCACTCTCCGTCTCCCGACCATGGACGACACACCCGCCGCGGGCGAGGAAGCCCTCGTCGTGATCGCGACGGATCCGCTCGTCGCCGGAGCGCTCCAGAGTCGGCTCGAGGAGTGGCACGTGCCGGCCACCTTGCTGGTCGACGAGAGAGGGGCACGCGGACTGCACCCCACAGCGGAGATCTCATTCGGGATCGTCGAGAGTGCCGGTCAACGTCCCCTCGTCAACCCGTGGCGACGGCGCCAGGCAGTACGCCAAGCGGTGGAGGAGATCCAGAAGGGTACCGGCACCGCACCGGTCTACTTTCTCCCATCGCCTGGGCGACGCACCCGGCCTACCCTGGTCACGCTCATCGTGGCGCCGACTCATGCCCGCATCCTCGTCCTGAGCCACGGCGAGCCGGAAAGCCAGCCTGCAGGCGTGATCGTGCTCGACACCTCGTCGATGACTCTCGATGCGGCGCAATCCCGCCTGGAAGAGATCCTCAGCGAGTCCCAGTCTAGGGGGCTACGATGGGTACCACTGGACGAAGTCTCTTCTTAGGAGCGGCCACGCTCCTCGTTTGCCACGCCGCACCGGCCGTCGCTGTCACAGCGCCAGGTCGCCGCCTCTTTCCTGTCCTGGATCGCCTCCCGTCCAGCTCGGCGGTGGCCTTGACCTTCGACGACGGGCCAGGGGCACCCACCGAAGCCTTCTTGCGCCTGCTGGAACAGGCCGGCGCCACCGCTACCTTCTTCCTCGTTGGGGAACGCGTGGAGCAAGCTCCATCTCCCGCCCTCGAAATCGTCCAGTGCGGGCACGACGTGGGCGTGCACGGTTATCGGCATCGCAATCATCTCCGGCTGCCGCCGTGGCAGATCGTCGATGACCTCCGCCGGGCACGCGCCGTCATCGAGGACGCGATCGGACGGCCGACGAGGTTCTTTCGCCCGCCGTATGGAGTCTTCACGCTGACGACCTGGTGGGAGGCCAGGCGCCAGGGGTGGCAGCCTGTGCTCTGGAACCGCTGGGGACGTGACTGGGAGCCGCACGCGACACCAGCATCCATTGCCCGGCGCATCGGAGAGCCGGAGGCGGGGGACATCCTGCTCCTCCACGACTCCGACGCCTACAGCGCACCTGGTTCCTGGGAGAAGACGCTGGCTGCGCTACCGCTCATCTTCGAACAGCTCGAAGCGCGCAAGCTCGCCGCTCGCTCGCTGGGCGAACTCCTCCCCGATGCAACCCGCCGCGGGCGAGGAGGCGAGGCCACCTCGCACGCTGGCCAGCGACATGCCTACCCGGCTCTTCCGGAGGCAAGGAGACAGCCTGCCAGCACCAAGGAGAGGAGGGGCGACTCATGCGCGTACTGGTAACCGGCGGGGCAGGCTTTATCGGCAGCCATGTCGTGGAGACACTGCTGGCGCGAGGCGACACGCCGATCGTGCTGGACGACTTCTCGCGCGGACGCCTCGAGTATCTTCCTCGGGGCCTGGACATCGTCGCCATCGACATCGCCAATCCGCTGACGGCGAGCCTGGTTCGCGCCCTCCGGCCAGAGGCGGTCATCCATCTGGCGGCTCAGGTCAGCGTGGCGCGCTCGGTCGAGGATCCGGTCCGTAACTGGCTCGTGAACGTGAATGGAACCGTGCATGTCGTGCTCGGCGCACTGGCGTGTGGGGCTCGGCGGTTCGTCTTCGCTTCCACCGCAGGCGTCTATGGTGAGACCGCGGGAGCTGACGAGGATTCAGCACCCCACCCGGCGAACCCGTACAGTGCGCATAAGTATCTCGCGGAGTGCTATGTCGAGCAGAGCGGCCTGTCCTACGCCATTGCCCGCCTCGCGAACGTCTACGGGCCACGGCAGCGGGCCGACCTCGAAGGGGGCGTGATCGCGATCTTCGCTTCCAGGCTTCAGCACGGCCTGCCGGTGACGGTCTTCGGCACCGGCGAGCAACGTCGCGACTTCATCTACGTGAGCGATGTGGTGGCGGCCCTGCTCCGGCTGCTGGACAGCGATCGCTGCGGCGTCTGGAACGTCGGGAGCGGCCGTGCGACCAGCATCAATGAGCTGCTCGACTTGCTCGAGGCGCACTTCGGGCAGGCGCACCGCCGGTACGAGCCCGCCCGGCCGGGCGACGTCCGAATCTCCTGCCTGCGGCCCGACCGCATGCGACGCGACTTCCAGTGGGAGCCGAGGTACGACCTCGCCTCGGGCCTCTCGGAGTTCCTCATCGAGCAGCAGTACGCCAAAACGCGTATACCCGCCTCTGCAGCTCCTCACTACGCTCGATAGAGAGGTCTGGGGTCGCCGGCCGGCAGACCGGGTAGGTGTGAGAGAGACAAGGAGGGGACAAACTGTGCGCTGGCTACGAAACCCAGTTCTCGTCATGCTCGCTGCGCTCGCGGTGCTGACCGTCGCCGCCGCGTGCCGCCGCGCCACGACGACAGCGACCCGTACACCCACGCCTACAACTGTTGTCCAACGAACTCCAACACCAGCCGTGGCCAGGACACCCACGGTGGCCCGAACTCCAACAGTGGCTCCCGCCAAGACGCCGACCCCAGCGCGGACGCCGACGACGGCACCCAGCAAGACGCCGACTCCAGCACGGACTCCGACACCGGCTCACACACCGACTCCAGCGCGGACACCGACGCCGACCCCCAAACCATAGTGACGGAGCGCAGCGAGAGGACGGGGCTGGGCGGGCACGCCCGCCCAGCCCCCGCCTTCTCGGAGAGAGAATCTTCGCCGGGCCGCGACTCCCGAACCGGCCGCACGAGCGCCATACGCCCTTTGGCGTATAGCGACATCGGAGCTGCACGAGTTTTACTGAGCAGTGCGCGCTGCAATACTTGAGGACGAGGGAGCAGCGTGGCCTCGGATAGCGGGCAGATACGGCGCGGCGGACACTATGCGGCCGCGGCAGCGATGGTCGGGGACATAGCACAGCCGATCACAGCGAGGCGGGAACGCCCGCGCCTGGTGCGCTGGCCACACTCCGTGGTGCTGGCCTGGTGGATACTCCTGAGCGCCCTAACCTTAGCCTCGCTCCTCACCCCCTATGGCCAGGTTGCGTTCCGACACCATACGCTTCGCTTCACGATCGAGACCTTCAACGCGCTCGTGGCAACCCTCGTTGCTGGCGTCGGGGCCATTCGCTACGCCTTTGGCCGCGAACCCTTCGACCTCGCGGTTTCGGCCGCCTTCGGCTCGATCGCGATCACGGACCTCTGGTTCGGTCTCATCGTGCCCTTCAGCGGCTACACCCCGCCGGCGATCGGCGACGCACCGGTCTATGGTTGGATCATCACCCGGCTGGCCGCTGGCATTCTCCTGCTCGCCGGTCTCGGCGGCCACCTTCCACGCCGCTGGTCGGTCGCTGTCGCCGCGCTCGGTTCGATTGCCCTGGTGGACGCCGGCCTCTGGGTCGGTCGCTTCACCTTGCCCAACTTGATGGAACTCGTCTCTGATGCCTCCGAAGCACTGGCACCCGGCACGCTGCTGAGGCACACCGTCGCCGGGCTCGCGCTGCACGTAGGGATTACCGCCCTCTATGTCCTGCTGGCTGCCAGGCTCAGCGTCATGATCCAGCGGGACATCGATGTCTGGTTGGCCATGTCTTTCGTCACCGCCGCCTTCGCGCAGATCCAGTTCGCCTTCTATCCGGCGCCGCTCCACACCACGATCGGCAACGCCGACCTTCTGTGGTTGACCTCTTACGTGCTTCTGCTCGTCTACCTCGGGGATCAATACCTGCGGGCCGTCAGCGGTCTCCGTCGCCAACAGGAGCGCGTATCAGCGTTATTGACGCTGAGCCAGACGACTGTCGCGAGTCGCGATCGCGACCGGGTGCTCGAGTCAGCCCGGCGCGCGATCCAGCGCCTCGCGGTGCCGGCCGACGCCGACGTCGTCCTGAGTCGCGCCGAGCCTCCGGCCCCGAGCGAAGCGAGAAGCGCGCGGGTCTATCCGATCACGGCAGACGGTACCCGCTACGGCTGGATCACTGTCACATTTCGATCTGGCCAGGAGCCGGAAGCGGAGACGGACGAGTACATCCGAACCGTCGCCAATCAGACAGGGAGCCTGCTGCGGGCGATCGACCTCTACGACGAGCTGGCGCAAGCGGCAGTTCGCGAGGAGCGCGCGAGCCTGGCTCGAGAACTGCACGATGGGCTAGCCCAGGATCTGGCTGTCCTGCAATTGCGACTCGGAGCTGCGGGATCGGAGACACTTCGCGAGCTCGCCGACCGTGCGCTGGCGGAAGCTCGCTATGCGATTACGATCTTGCGCGGTCAGACGGCTGCCCCAACCGATTTCCTCAGGGCACTCGAGCGCTTAGCGGAAGACCTGGCCGACCGCTTCGGCTGCGCGGTCGAGGTCGAGCAGCTCCAAC